>NZ_DEYV01000032.1:0-121780 GCF_002364655.1 Pseudomonas sp. UBA3149 | reverse complement strand
ACCCGCATTGCCGAGTTGTCCGATCACAGCACTCAGCAGTCACAGCAAGGTGCCGTGCTCAGTGGTGAGCTTGAGCAGATGGCAGTCTATCTGCGTGATCTGGCAGCGCGCTTCAATCGCTAGGCAACGCTTGAGGTAGACTGATGGCTGTTACCTGCTATTGGTCTACCTAGAGGTTGTATGTCACGCCCACGTTGTGCTGCATGCCAGCGTCCTGAAAGCCATTGCTTGTGCGCGCTTGTTCCCAGGCTTTCCAGTGCGACTCGCCTGTTGATCCTGCAACACCCTGACGAAACCCAGCATGCGCTGAACACGGCGCGCCTGGCCGCACTAGGTTTGGTAAACAGCGAGTTGCTTGTTGGTGAGCAGTTCGAAGGGCTCGAAGCCCGTTGGGAAGGGTATACGCCCTGGTTGTTGTTTCCTGACGAGCAGGCTGTAAGCCTTGAGCATATAAAGGCCAAAGCTGAGCCTTCTGGCAAGGCTATGCTTGTCATACCTGACGGCACATGGCGAAAGGCACGCAAGCTGCTGTACCTTAATCCGTGCGTGGCAGCGTTACCACGAGTCAGCTTGCCGACCGGTCTTTCGTCGCGTTATCGCCTTCGAAAAGCTCCTGTCGCTGGGGCTGTCTCGACCATCGAGGCGATTGTCACAGCCTTGAACATATTAGAGACGCCCAAGCGTTTCGATGCGCTGCTTGCGCCTTTCGAGAGGTTAATCGAGCGCCAGATCGAGGCAATGGGTGAAGAGGTATTTGCAAAAAACCACGCGCTGAAAAGACATCATCATTAGGCTGTCATGAGCCCGACATACCGTTTAGGCATGCTCTTTTTAAGGAAGCTCTGAAGCGTTCAAAGCGTGCGGGCTCTTAAACAGTCAAAAGCGACCACTTACCGGAAATTATGAATTTCTTGGCCGTATTAGGCTCTATTCATTACAGCCCGGATGAATCCGGTAAGACCGGTCGAGTAGGAGAGCAAGCTATGACCTTGAGTATCCAAGTCGTACGACAGGTGGAAGAGGAAGAAACCATTCTGGCCTTCATTCCAGTATGGATGGGTGGAGATCAGCCTATTGAGCCTGGTGTTCCGACTGAGCCTATTTCTCCGCCATCGCAACCCATTGAGCCTGGCGAGCCCACCGTACCTGATCCCATTCCACCGGCACCTGTAGCCGATGCCCGCAGCATGATGATGTGAAGGGCAAGTCGTGACGAAAAGCGGAGCTTAGGCTCCGCTTTTTATTAGATTCTAGCAGGCACTCTGATCATGCTCAGAAAGCGCTGCTCTTCAAGCACATGCACGGCCTCAAGCTCCCGCCCCTTTTGCCAGCAGGGTGAAAGCGTCTTGGCGAGACGCAACCGGGCATAGCCGGATGGATCCCATTCGACCAGCTCGGCATCCTGGAAATAAAAGCGAACGCCAGTCAGCGGATAAAGCGCCTTGAAAAGGCTCTCCTTGAGCGAAAAGACTGCAGTGACATAAAAGGCGGTTTCAGCATCAGAGCTTTCATGTTCACGGGGCGTCAGCACTTCACTGGCCAGCCTCGCTGCACGTCCTGGAGCCAGCAGCGTCTCGGCGTCCAGTCCGATACTTTGCCAGTGCCTGGTTGCCGCAGTTGCTGCTCCTGCCCAGCCGTGACTGTGAGTAATGGAGCCGCAGAAGCCTCTCGGCCATATAGGTGCATGATCTTTCCCTACGTGTGGCGTTTGTACGGCTCCTGTTGTTTCAGCTAACGATGCTTGTGCGCACAATCGTCCAGCCAGAAATTCGGTCTGCCGCTTCGGCACGGCCTTTAGCAGTGCCGGGGGCAGCGCCATGTCAAGGCAGTCGAAATCCGCGGCGGTTAACAGGGTAGGGATAAAGCGCGTGGAGTATAGAGCCACGCCCAGTCGCTCAACTGAAAACGGCCAGTACAAGGTTGGAAGAATATCGCCAGGATAGAGAGTAGTCATGAAAGCATTCTGCCGCGCTGTATCTCATCCGCCAAGCGACGCTACAGTCAGCCATTGGCATCAGACAGGTGTTGCATGATCAGCTTTTTATCGGCAATGCCAACCTCTGCTGCGGCGGTTTTCCCCCAAATACCTCAGGGGGAAAACCGCCACCTTGGGCGAATATCCGCCTCTTGAACCTCTTTATTCATGCTTCTCAGTAGCTAACGCTATGAAAAATATGGAGTTTTGTCTTTTGTTTTGGGGTGGCACATGGCTTGCATTGTATATAGCAAGATCAAGGCATGGCCTTAATCCACAACAAAAGCTCCCTGGATGAGGGGCAGAACGCGATTGGCTTGACGTATCGCAAGGATGTGAGCGTAAGCACCATGGAATCACTCCCATGACAGCTAAAATTGAAGCAACCGCAGTGCCTCTTGCTGCAAAACCCCCGTTGTATAAGTCCTTGTATGTTCAGGTTCTGGTGGCTATTGCCATCGGTATCTTGATTGGTCACTTCTACCCGGATACCGGTGCTGCCCTGAAGCCGCTAGGTGATGGTTTCGTCAAGCTGATCAAGATGGTGATCGCGCCGATCATCTTCTGTACCGTTGTAACAGGGATTGCCGGCATGCAGAGCATGAAGGCTGTCGGCAAGACCGGCGGTTATGCGCTGCTGTATTTTGAAATCGTGTCGACCATTGCCCTGATCATTGGTCTGATTGTTGTAAACGTTGTCCAGCCGGGCGCTGGCATGAACGTTGACCCTGCCACTCTGGATACCAAGGGTATCGCTGCTTACGCGGCTGCTGGTGAAAAGCAGAGCACCATTGAGTTCCTGATGAACATCATCCCGTCGACGGTGGTTAATGCGTTCGCCCAGGGTGAAATTCTTCAGGTGCTGTTCTTTGCTGTCTTGTTCGGCTATGCCCTGCATCGTTTGGGCGAGAAGGGCGAGCTGATCTTCAACTTCATCGATCGCATCTCTCACGTATTCTTCAATATCATCAATGTCATCATGAAGCTGGCTCCAATCGGTGCCTTTGGTGCCATGGCCTTCACGATTGGCAAATACGGTGTGGGGTCGCTGGTTCAGCTCGGCCAGTTGATGCTGTGCTTCTACATAACCTGCGTGTTGTTCGTGCTTATCGTGCTAGGCGCCATTTGCCGTGCCCATGGTTTCAGCATTCTCAAGTTCATCAAGTACATCCGTGAAGAACTGCTGATCGTGCTGGGTACGTCTTCCTCCGAGTCTGCACTGCCACGCATGTTAACCAAGATGGAAAAACTGGGCGCTCAAAAGTCAGTGGTTGGCCTGGTAATTCCAACCGGTTACTCGTTCAACCTGGACGGCACATCCATCTATCTGACTATGGCGGCTGTGTTTATTGCTCAGGCAACCAATACCCACATGGATATCACGCATCAGATCACGCTGTTGCTCGTGCTGCTGATCTCCTCCAAGGGTGCGGCAGGTGTAACGGGTAGTGGTTTCATCGTCCTGGCTGCAACCTTGTCCGCGGTAGGTCACTTGCCTGTTGCGGGTTTGGCCCTGATTCTAGGTATCGATCGCTTCATGTCCGAAGCTCGTGCACTGACCAACCTGGTAGGTAATGGTGTCGCCTCCATTGTGGTTGCCAAATGGTGTAACCAGCTGGATGAGGGCCAACTGCACCGTGAGCTGGCCAATGGCCCGACGCGTATAGAGGAAGAAGAAGCCCACAAGGTGGCTTGATCTCTCCCAATAAAAAGCCCCGTCTAGACGGGGCTTTTTATTGCTTGTTCGTCATTCATTGTCGAGCCGTGTTTGCCCTGTGTAAGTCAGCGGACTCTGACAGCGACGGCAAGAGTAGCGATACCCTTTCTTGACCAGTCCATGTCGGCGTGAGGTAAAGGAAAAAGGGCTTTCCGAACAGCCGCACCGATAGAGGTAGACCTTCCGTGCCGGACGCTCGATTGCATAGGTATGGCATCTGCTTGGTGGCAGACCGTATACCCCCTGCATGATGAGTTGCCACTCTTTGCCGTGCGGACTTATCCGACTGCCAAATAGTTGGTGAGCTACCAGATGGGCCACTTCGTGGGCAACGGTATGCTTTAAAAAATGCTCCTGATTCTGCCTGTAGAGCACCTCGTTAAAGCGCAGGCGGTTCTCCTGCAGATGGGCAACCCCGGCTTTCTGTCCTCGTAGGCGAAGGCTCACGTCGGGGCGAGTAAAGGGTTTTTTGAAAAATTGCTCGGCCAGCTGATAGCAGTCTTCGACACGAGCGAGTAAGGCTTGAGGCATTCGCTTTCTCCGTATCGAGCCTATTATGCGTCAAAGCGCATCGACTGCCTAAGCGAGCCGCTTACCGGCAAGCAGCCCGGACAGCTAATTACTGATTGATACTCTCATTACGCAAATGATGTCGCCTGAGCGCTTCCATTGCCCCATTGAGTGACTGCAGAGTTGCGGTACAGCCTCCACGATCCGGATGGTTACGGCTAACCAGCTGTCGGTACCGATGGCGAATGGCTGAGTATGAAGCAGACTCGTCCAGATCCAGCAACGCAAAGGCAGACTTGATGCCACCTTCATCATTCTGGCGAGTCCAGAAGCTCTCTAGCAGTGCCTCTACGTCTTCCAGCGTGGTCGTGTCGAGCTGTTCGAGATCCAGATAATAGCTGCGCAGAGGATCCGCTACGATCAAGCCGGGTTTTGCTCGGCGATAATCCTGTAGCTGAATGCGCAGGGCATGGATCTCAAGGTGCGCACTGGCATTGGCCCATAATCGATCGCGCAGGGTATACAAGGCATTGAACAAGACGAAGTGCGTGCGAAACAGTACCAGTTTATCCAGCAGCGGCTCTTGAGGCACAAAGGGTGACCGGTCCGCTCTTAGGCGCTGGATCACATCGTATTCCGATAACCCTGCAGGGGCCGCCTTGAGCAATGCATGCAATTGATGAATGAGCGTTTCATTCGGGGCTGGTTGAAAAGCAGTCATAGCCCATACCAATAAGCGGGTTGTACAGAGCAGGGTAGGGGAAACCGTGCTTTACGCGTAAAATAGTCCTTTTCGTGCATTTCCTGATTTGGATTCATCCATGAGCACCCTTTCTGTCAATCAGAACAAGCTCCAGAAACGTTTGCGACGTCTGGCTGGCGAAGCCATCGCCGATTTCAACATGATCGAAGATGGCGACAAGGTCATGGTCTGCCTGTCTGGTGGTAAAGACAGCTATACCATGCTTGATGTGTTGCTGTACCTGCAAAAGGTCGCGCCTATCAAATTCGAGATCGTTGCGGTCAATATGGACCAGAAGCAACCAGGCTTTCCCGAGCACGTACTGCCGGCCTATCTCGAATCCATCGGTGTGGCTTACCACATCATCGAAAAGGACACCTATTCGATCGTCAAGGAAAAGATTCCCGAAGGCAAAACGACATGCTCGCTTTGCTCGCGTCTGCGCCGCGGAACGCTTTATACCTATGCCGACGAAATTGGAGTGACCAAGATGGCGCTTGGCCATCACAGGGACGACATAGTAGAGACCTTTTTCCTTAATTTGTTCCATGGCGGAACCCTCAAGGCAATGCCGCCTAAACTTTTGGCAGACGATGGACGCAATGTCGTAATCCGTCCGCTCGCGTATTGCAGCGAAAAGGACATCGAAGCCTACGCAGAGCTCAAGCAGTTCCCGATCATTCCATGCAACCTGTGCGGCTCCCAAGAAAACCTGCAGCGCAAGGTAGTCAAGGAGATGCTTCAGGAGTGGGATCGCAAGACCCCGGGGCGCACCGAAATTATGTTCAGGGCTCTGCAAAATGTAGTTCCTTCGCAGCTGGCCGACCGTAATTTGTTCGATTTTGTGAACCTGCGCATCGATGAGGACGCTACACCGCGTTTTCTGGATGTCATGAATCTCTGAGGTATTGTGTTCTCCAATGCGTGACTATGCCTGGCTCCATGAGTTTTGCCTGAACCGCTTCGGCTCTTCCAAAGCCCTTGAAGCGGTATTACCCCAGCCCGCATCAGCCGAAGCGCTCGCTCAAGTGACTGCTGACCGCTATTTGTCTTTGATGACGCGGCGAATATTTCGTGCGGGTCTCAAGCACAGCCTGGTAGACGCCAAGTGGCCTGCGTTCGAAGAGGTTTTCTTCGGCTTTGATCCAGAAAAGGTCGTCCTGATGGGCGGCGAATGGCTGGAGCGGCTCATGCAGGACGCTCGTCTAATCCGGCATCTGGGGAAGCTGAAAAGCGTTCCCCGTAATGCGCAGTTCATCCTGGATATCCAGCGGGAACAGAATGACTTTGGCCAATTTCTGGCGAATTGGCCCTCAGAGGATATTGTGGGACTCTGGCAGCTTTTATCCAGGCGAGGTAGCCAGATGGGAGGGCTTTCGGCACCGCGTTTTTTGAGAATGGCGGGCAAGGACACTTTCGTTGCCACGCAGGACGTTGTGGCTGCGCTCAAGGCTCAAAACGTTATCGACAAGGAGCCGACCAGTCAGCGTGATCGGGCTGCCATGCAGGCCGCCTTCAATCAATGGCAGGCGGAAAGCAAGCGGCCGTTGTGTCAGCTCTCGGTCATGCTCGCGCATACGGTAAATCATTGATGGACACGATACGGCAGGTGGCCCAGGCGCTTGAAAGCGCTCAGCGGATTCTTGTGATAACAGGTGCTGGGCTTTCGGCAGACTCTGGTCTGCCTACCTATCGCGGTCTCAATGGGCTGTATAACGGAAAAACCGAAGAGGGCATTCCTATCGAGGCTGCGCTCTCCGGTACGATGTTTCGACACCGTCCGGATGTCTGCTGGAAGTATCTGGCGGAGTTGGGCAGGGCTTGTCTTAGCGCTCAACCCAATGCAGGTCACGAGGCCATAGCCGAGTTACAGCGGCGCAAGTCTGAGTGTTGGGTGCTGACCCAGAATATCGATGGTTTTCACCGGCGAGCCGGGTCGCCCATGGACAGAGTCATAGAGATTCATGGTGAGATGGGGCCACTGTTTTGCTCGGCCTGCGAGGCAGGCAATATCCCTGTTGCTGATAAAATTGGTCATTCCCTGCCGCCACGGTGTGACCGTTGCGGGGGTGTTTTACGACCGCCCGTCGTGCTGTTTGAGGAGGCCTTACCTGCCAGAGCGGTATCTACTCTGATGCAGCAGAATGCTATCGGTTATGACGTTGTGCTCCTCATAGGCACTACCGCCAGTTTCCCGTATGTCATCGAGCCAGCCTTGCAGACCCTCAACAACGGGGGTTTTGTTGCCGAGATCAATCCAACCATGACTGATTTGAGTGCATCGGTGACAGTCAGGCTCCAAAAAAGGGCCGTAGACGTTTTATCGATTATTTTAAGTCACATGCCCGATTAAAAAATTCTTGCCTGTTCGCTGGGTAAACGGCAAAGTGTCGCAACTTTTGAATTATGACACGGTCGTGCCCATGCTACGGACTCGCTTAGCACCCCTCGTGCCCCTAAGTTTTATTGCTTTGTTGGCGGCTTGCGCCAACGCTCCACAACAACAAAAGCCTGAACAGGCACAGCTTTCAAAGCCGGCCCGGGAACAATCGGCCGCTGTTGAAAGCAAGCAATCGGCTCAGCCAATTCATTGGCTTTCCAGCAAAGCTACCCGTGGGGGTGGTCATGCCTCCCGTCAGCCTTTGAGCTGGGAGCATGAGGTTGGCTCCACGCAGCCGATGCCGACTCTGGCCGATAGCATCCTGACCCGCGCCGAAGAGCTTGTCGGTACGCCTTATCGCACTGGCGGAAGCTCGCTCAAGGGTTTTGACTGCAGTGGCTTCGTCAATTATGTCTTCCGCGAGGAAGCCGGTATCCAGTTGCCACGCTCAACCCGCCAGATCATCGATCTTGATGTACCTGTTGTCAGCAAGAACGACCTGCAGCCAGGCGACATTCTGCTGTTCAATCACAACGGCCGCGGTCGTGTCAGTCATGCAGCCATTTACATGGGCGAGGGGAAGTTCATTCATTCCTCGAGCCACCGCAGTGGCGGTGTTCGTGTAGACAGTCTTGAAGACCATTATTGGAAGGTCAGCTTCCTCGAAGGAAAGCGCATATTGCGCTAACAAGGCGTTGATCGCGTAGCGCGTTCAACGCTGCGCGATCAAGGTGGAATGCAAGAGTGAATGGATTGTCCTATGCCTGCTTTGGCTCGTATCGCACTGACTGCTCTGACCATTCTGCTGGCCGCCTGTGCCGGCGCTCCGCCGCCTTCTCCGCCTCCTGCGCCAACGCCTGTTTCCAGGGTTCAGCTTGATACCCATTCACAGGCTGCCGATGACGTTCTGTTTCGCGCAATAGGGCTGGTTGGGACGCCTTACCGTTACGGAGGGAACACGCCCGACAGCGGTTTTGATTGCAGTGGCCTGATCAATTTCGTATACCGCGACGTCATGGGGATTCGCTTGCCGCGCTCCACGCGGGAAATGATCACTCTCAACGCGCCTTCTATCTCTCAATCGGCCTTGCAGCCCGGTGACCTGGTCTTCTTTGCAACGGCTGGAGGCAAGCAGGTCAGTCATGCGGGAATCTATGTGGGTGAAGGGCGCTTCGTACACGCGCCCAGTACTGGCGGAACGGTAAGACTAGACAGCCTTAGTACCCGTTACTGGCAGAAGTCCTATCTGGATGCCAAACGTTTACTGGTTACACCTAACCTGGCCAGCAGTGCCGCTGGCGGGCGCCTCTGATACCAGAGGCGCTTTGAACTCTAGGTGGATCGGTTGAATCTGATGGAAACACACATTTTCCTTCCCTTTCATGCCAGACGCGATTCGACTGCCGCCTCAGCCTGACGCCTGCGAACTTTGCGGACGAAAGGCTCCGCTCACTCGGCATCATCTGATTCCCAAGTCTCTGCATGACAAGCCCTACGTGCAAAAGCGCTTTGATCGTATAGAGCGTATTACGGCAACGCTGTGGGTATGTCGTCCATGCCATAACCACATTCATGCCACGTTTGACGAGAAAGCGTTAGCACTCACCTACAACAGCCGTGAGCGCCTCATGGAGGATGAGCGGATACGAGCATTCGTGGAGTGGCTGTCACGAAAGCCGGACGGCTTTGTACCCAAACGGTAACGCTTGGGCGGGTTAGCTAGAATAGTTTGTTTCCCTTCTTTTAATTGACGCTATAACCACGTCCAGCCAGACAGGCTGTCAATGCGCGACGATAATAATCCGTAGTTGCGCTTGGCGGTGCTGCCGTTGCGGTGGCTGGATCAAAGCCACTTTGAGTGACTGCCCAGCTATGGCATTCATATCGATCCCGAGCCTGCTGATCGGGCGTCTGGCCGCGAGCCGGGTAGGCGATGACGTCATAACTTTGTGTACTGACTGTTGTAGGAACAGGTGGTGTTACAACAATATAGCGCTGTTGATCGGCACTCCATGCATAGTAAGTACCTGCAGCCAAAAAGTAGAGTGCACTGCCTATCCAGACCTCTCGCGCAAAGTCTGGTAGCCCGTGCCCATGTCGGGGGCCTGGGTTGAAGGCCGGACCGGCATTGTGTGGAGCACGCCAGTCTGATCCGGGACCAGGCCCGTGAAGCGGCTCTGCTGTAGCAAGATTGGCTATGCTTATAGCTGCGAGGCCAACAACTGTTTTGCTGAGAGAAAAAAGATGCATATGTGCTCCCATGTTGTATGCGCAATCATGGAAAGGCACCCTACCCAGTTGAACTGCAAGAAGTGTTTGGCTTGTGTAAGCAGTACGTAAATTTTGGGCAGGTGAGAAGTCTGAGGTTTTGATAATGACCGCCAGGCTTGCTGAATCCGTTTTGGTCCATTTGGCTTGCACACACCGCTTGTGGCCTTTATCTTGGCGAGTCGAATCGCAGCTGTCGTCCCATTGCATCGGGACAGGTGAAAAATAGAAGAATAGGACGATAGCCGATGGGGTTAGGCCCACCTTTAGGGCGGGCTTTGTGTAAAGCCCTGCCTTTGTTGTTGCTCGCCACGCTCAATGGCCCTGTCTGGGCGGGAGAGGGCGCAAGCATTGATGCGAAACGGGGCGAATACCTGACGCAGTTGGGAAACTGTCAGAGCTGCCATACCCGTAAGGACGGCTTGCCCTTCGCCGGTGGCGTAGCCTTTATCACGCCCTTCGGTACGCTTTACTCTACTAACATCACGCCTGAAAACACGACTGGTATCGGTGCCTGGAGCGACGACCAGTTTCTCAATGCCATGCATAAAGGCATACGGCCTGATGGCGCACATCTGTACCCGGCGTTTCCCTATACGGCTTACACCCAATTATCCCGTAACGACGTTCTGTCCATCCTTGCGTACCTAAGATCCCGGCCAAGCGTTGTCTATACGCCGCCTGCCAATGAGCTGCGTTTTCCTTTCGATCAGCGTTGGATCATCAAGGGCTGGAAGCTACTCAATTTCCGTGAAGGCCGTTTCAACGAGGTTTCTTCGAACGAACAGATCAACCGTGGCGCTTATCTGAGTGAGGCGCTAGGGCATTGTGGGGAGTGCCATACGCCCCGTACCTGGAGTCAGGGGTTGGATCGCTCTCTACACTATGCCGGTGCGCGCCAGCAGGGATGGACGGCCTGGAATATCACGTCTGACCCTCGTGGTATCGGTGACTGGAGTGACGAAAAGCTGATGAATTACTTGCGAAATGGTCATCAGCGTGGGGAGGCGGTAGCGGGCGGGCCCATGGCACAGGTTGTCAGCGGTAGCCTGCGGTTTTTGACGGACGAAGACCTGCGGGCCATGGTGGCGTATTTGCGTAGCGTGCCTGCAAAGCCGGGCACCGTACCGACGCATGCCGAAATAAGCGTGAAGCCGGAAGCGCAGGGCAATACAGACGCCGAAGCGTTATTCGTGTCGCTATGCGAGAGCTGTCATCATCCCGATGGACAAGGGCTGGGAGGGCCTTATCCGCGCTCTTTTCCAAACTACTCGGCTGTGCGCGACCCGGATGGAACAAACCTCATTCGTGTCATGCTTGAAGGGATTGAGCGAAAGGGGATGCAGGATGAGGCTTTTATGCCCGGCTATCGCGCATTCTTGAATGATGATCAGATTGCGAGTCTGGCCACTTATATCGGCCACCGGTTCGGTGGCCATACCCATGTGTTTTCGGCTCAGGATGTAGCCCGTCAACGAGAAGCAGGAGCCGGGCAATGACAATCCATCAATTGAATGTCAACGGCGCGGCTTACGAGGTCGATGTCGATCCGCAGGTGCCATTGTTGTATGTGCTGCGCAACGAGCTGGGCATCATGAGCCCTAAATTCGGATGCGGTCTTAGTGAGTGCGGGGCTTGCACGGTTCTGGCAGACGGTCGCCCTGTACGCTCCTGCTGCGTGCCGGTCGGCTCACTGGCAAGCCAGGCTATTGTGACCGTTGAAGGCCTGGGTACGCCAGACCGACCACACCCTCTGCAGCAGGCGTTCATCGATGAGCAGGCCGCGCAATGTGGGTATTGCATTCCAGGCATGTTGATGAGTGCACAGGCATTGCTCTCTCAAAACACCTCGCCAACCGACGAGCAGGTCAAACGGGCGCTTGCCGGTAATCTGTGTGGATGTGGAACACATACGCGCATCGTCAAAGCAATCCAGCGTGCCGCAGGCCTCATGCGCCAGGGCGAGGAGCGCTTATGACTTTTCTAGTGTCGCGCCGTTGTTTTCTCCAAGGGCTATCCGCTCTGGTGGTAGGGTTCAGCTTTGACGGTGTTCGGGCTGCCGAGCTATTGACGCCTGACCTTTCGGCCGAGCAGGTGAAGAAAACCCTGGACGCCAGACAGCTCGACGCCTGGTTGGCTATTCGCCAGGATGGCCGCGTCATTATCTATAGCGGCAAGGTGGAGCTGGGAACCGGGGTTGAGACCGCATTGCGCCAGATCGTGGCAGATGAATTGTGCGTCTCGTTCGAATCTACTCGTTTGATTCAGGGTGATACACAGTTGACGCCCAACCAGGGCATCACAGCAGGGAGCAAGACGATTCAGGTGGGTGGTGCCCAATTGCGTCAGGCTGCCGCTTCAGCCCGGCATTATCTTTTTAATGAGGGTGCACGTCGCCTGGGGCTCGATACGTCGGTGCTCGATACGGTGGATGGGTGTGTGGTCTACCGAGGCGATCCAACAGGTCGTTATGTTCGTTATTCCGACCTGCTGACGCAGGGTGCCTTTGAACGTTCTGTAGATAAGACTGCTAGTGTTCGAGCGGTCGAAAGCTATCGAGTCGTCGGTCAGTCCATACCGCGAGTGGATATTCCTGCCAAGGTTTTCGGCCAGTTTCGTTACATTCATGACCTAACTGTCCCTGGTATGGTGCATGGGCGGGTAATTCGTCCTCCGATAACGGGCGCCAGCCGTCTGGATGGATTAAAAATCGAGCACCTCGATGCCAGTGAACTACCGGCAGGCGCGCAACTGGTCTATGAAGGCAACTTCGTGGGTGTGGTTGCAGAGCAGGAATGGGTGGCTATGCAGGCTGCCCGTGCGCTCAAAGTGACGTGGAGCTATACCTCTACGTTGCCGAACCCTGGCGATTTGTACGGCCATTTGCGCCATGTGGCCGGCGAGCCTGAGGTACTGGTCGAGCAGGGCGATGTCATCGAGCATATGGGACAAGCCGCCCAGGTTATCTCGGCTGAGTACCGCTGGCCTTTTCAAAATCACGACTCGATTGGTCCTTCGTGCGCTATTGCCGATGTACGAGCTGACGCGGCAACCATTTGGTCGGGTACTCAAGGCATTTATCCGTTACGGTCGGCTTTGGCCAATCTGCTAGGCATGGACGAACACGCCGTGCATGTCATTTATAGCCAAGCTTCAGGATGCTATGGACATAATGGGGCAGACGATGTCGCGGGTGATGCTGCGCTGCTGTCCAGGCACTGTGGTCGTCCGGTACGTGTGCAGTGGTCCAGGGCTGACGAGCATGGTTGGAACCCCAAGGGTCCGGCTATGCTGATGCAGCTGCAAGGAGGGATGAACGAATCCGGTGACCTTGTGGCGTGGCACTTCCAGAACTGGACGCCTACTCATGTCACCCGGCCCAGCGCCAAGGCGGGAGCTGCTTCCCTGTTGGCTGGGCAACTCTCTCGGGGACTGGCCATCCAGGGGCCCAACGCGGGGGGAGACCGTAACGCCCCCACCAATTACACCCTGGTGAACTGTCGGGTTGAAACGCACTGGATCGACCCCTTGAGTTCGCCGCTACGGCCCTCTGCACTGCGTGGTTTGGGAGCGGTAGCAAACACCTTTGCCAATGAATCCTTCATGGATGAGCTGGCTTGGGCCGTGTCGGTTGATCCCTTGGCGTTTCGACTGCGTTATCTGCAGGATCCTCGCGGCCGTGCCGTGCTTGAAGCGGCCACCCGGCAGGCTCGCTGGACGCCTCGACAGCAGGGTCCTGATCGATGGAAAGGCCAATCCGTCCAGGGCCGCGGGATCAGTTACGTTCAATACGAGAATGAAAATGCCTATGTGGCCGTAGTCGCCGATGTGGATGTCAGCTCAGCCGGAGTAAGGGTCAGACGCGTGACGGTTGCCCATGATTGCGGGCTCATCATCAACCCGGACGGTGTTAGGAATCAGATTGAGGGGAATGTGATTCAGGCGATCGCCCGTACACTCAAGCAGGAAGTGACGTTCAACCCTACCGGTGTGACCAGTCTTGAGTGGGGAGCCTACCCCGTGCTGGCCTTTCATGAAGTACCAGAGATTGACATCGTCTTGCTCGATCAGCCGGACCAGCCTTCTGTTGGGGCAGGTGAAGCAACGTCTGCTGCAGTGCCTGCCGCTATTGCTAATGCGGTATTCGATGCGACAGGGTTACGGCTGCGGCAGGTACCTCTGACAAGAGCGCGCCTGACCAATGCCATGCACGCATAAGCCTTCTTATTGCTGACCGCCGGGCACCAGGACCTCATGGCGATCCGTCTCCAGTGCCTGCTCTTCTGCCTTCCAGGTCAGGTTGAAGCGCTCGGCAACTGTAAAGCGCTTGTCGATGAAGTCCCAGCGCTCTACCTCGACGCATTTGGTTTCACCGTTGCCTACGATCAGTCGATTGAAGGAGTTGGGTGCACTGCCACGTACGCGAGAGGAGAGCGTCGTGCCTGCCTGCACAATCCATATCTCTCGGGAAAGCTCAGGGTACTGGCCGCTTAGGGGAAGAACATAAGGGAGGTGGATATGGCCACCCATTACCAAGTCTAGGCCGGCGTCAGCCCAGGCGGTAAGCGCATCTCCTGCGCCGCCCTGCAGATTGCTCAAGTCACTCAGAACCATGGCGCCAAAGGGTTGATGTGCTACAACGATGCGCAGCTTTTCCTTTGAGGTCTTGTTCAAGCGGTCGACGACGCGTTGAATCTGCTCGGATGTAACCGCTCCGTCCTTGCGCCGCTTGGGGTGCGTAGTGTTCAACCCAATGACCAGAAGATGTTCATCTTCATAGGTAGGCTCAAGGTCGCTTCCAAAATGACGCTGGTAGTTGGCATAGGGCGTCATGAAGCGGGCAAAGAGGTTATAAAGCGGAATGTCGTGGTTGCCTGGTATTACCAGGGTAGCTGGAATGCCATATTTCTCAAGACGCTGCACGTAAGCCAGCCCGGCTTCGAACTGCTTGTCACGGGCTCGCTGTGTGATATCTCCTGAAAGAATCAGCAAGTCGGCGCCATGTTCACGTACGTGATCTTCCAGCGCATCAAGTACGGGTTGTTGTTCGGTACCGAAGTGAGTATCGGAGATTTGCAGAATCGTTGTCATGGGAAATGCATGCTGTCAGTGTGAAGTTACGACGCTAATGGGCGGCGAGAATTCGATTGTCTGGCCTGATTTAACGGTTAAGAGGCTGTAAGTGGTTAGGCGATTCCACTTGCATGGGCGTCTTGAGTTAGCCGTTATTCGTTCAAACGTTCAAACGGCATTATCGATGAAAAACGACACCGATGTCCCTTCGCATAGGTTAAGGAAAATATGTGATGTTTTTATCCAAAAACTTGCAGACAGTTTCTCATCATTGAGCAGTAATCTGCTGCCGCTGCTTGTCGCTATCAACGATTAGCAGTACTTCATGGCTCACGATTTGTAACATATCACGGGCGTTTTAGACGTCATCGCTTCCCGGATTTTGGTCTGGTTACAAACCTGATTACTGATTTCTCACCAGAATGTGCGGGTACCTTCAAACAGGAGGTATCTGCAGGTTAATGGAAGCGCATCGCTATGAATCAAGCGTGGAAGATTGAGGTAGAAGGGCGCGCGCTTAACGAGGCGTTGCGCCGTGGGATAATTGCGCTGGGTTGGCCCAAGCTGGGCGATCTGCGGGCTTATCCTGATGAAAAGGCAATCAAGATCAAGCTTTCCGAGTATACGACCCAGCATAGTGAGTCAATGTTGGATACGTGGGCGTCAGCGCTCAAGACGCTAACCCACGACATCAGGGTAGGCGATGCCGTAGTCGTGTATGACCACAGGACGCGTCAGTACTGGCTGGGACATGTTACAGGTGGGTACAGCTATGATCCGCGTGAATGCGAGGAGTGGCCCAACCTGAGACAAGTCAGGTGGTATGCACAGATTCCCCGTGCGCAGCTCAGCGTCAAGGCGCGCAATGCATTAAGTGCGGTGCAGGGCTGTCAGTTGCGCCAGGAAATCTGGCAGCAGCTCGACTCACTCAGCCGTGGTGATTTTCAGCCGGGCGAGCAGGAGGCCGACACTATCCTCAGTGCTCGACAGGATATGGAAGCACAGGCTCGCGAACTGATTGCTGATCGGCTCGATCGTCTTTCCGAGGCGCAGATCATCCAACTGGTGTCCGGTCTGGTACGCGCCATGGGATTTATCACCAAACAGCCTCCTGCGTCCAGCGGCAGCCTGGCTATTGAGGCCTCCCTGGATGGCTTGGGTCTGCATCCCCCTCATGTAAAGGTCCAGGTTCAGCATCGTCAAGGTATCGTAGGCGGTGAGACTTTGCGAGAGCTTCTGAACTGTCTGAAGGCTGACGACAAGGGTATTTTTGTCAGTACATGCGGCTTCAGCCAGGAGGCCATCTATGAGGCCGAGCGCGCCGGTCAATTGGTGGCTCTGATGGACATGGATCAGTTAGTCGACATGCTTCTGATGCATTACGAGTCTCTGGATCTGGAGCTGAAATCTCTGATTCCCTTGACGCGGATCTACTGGCCAGCCTCCTGAACGCAGCAGAAATAAAAAAGCCCCGGCACTGGCCGGGGCTTTTCACGATGACCTGTTACTCTTCAAAGTGCCAGGCATCGTAGAGTTCGCTGGCAGAAGCGCTTGCCACTTCCTTGCGTGCCTTGAGCCAATCGGTCAGGGCCTGACGGTCTTCCTCGGTGGGCGAGCCGTAGCGCTTGTTTGCCATGATAGTGCCTTCGATCCAGGTTTCGCCGAAGCCACCCATGTAGTCCAGGTTACGGGACTCGACGAAATCGACGAAATCGCTTAGCAGCGCTTCTAGCGCTTCGTCTTCAAGCGATTCCTTGAAATCAGCCTTGAGCTCGAATGCCAGTTCCTGGAACTCGCCCAGATAGAGCTTCTTGCGGATACGGCGCTTCATGCGGCTAAGACGGGGATCGTTGGCAGTAGATTCGGACATAGGGAGACCTGTAGCTCGATAACTTCATGGCCAGCCAAAGGGTTTGACTGGATGGAAAGCGGCGCATTATCACCAGCTTCAGCCAGCATGGCTATCAAATATGATAGCGCGGTGACGATAAAGCGAAATGAATCTGTCGCGCCGGTGGATTTTCTGCGCAAAGATTTATCCCCATTTGCCATGACTTTCGTTGACGCTCCCAGGGCTTGCCCGTAACCTGCGCGTCTGCTTGAGGTGCCTCGTGACATGGGTCGACGAGGTGAAACAGGGAAGCCGGTAGCAAGCCGGCGCTGCCCCCGCAACGGTAGGTGAGTTGAACGTCGCACAGGCCACTGGACAGCTGTCTGGGAAGGCGCGGCGGAGGAGTTTTCCGCTCACGAGCCCGGAGACCGGCCTCAGGCGTTACACGGCAATGCGGAGGGCATTGATCGTCGCACAGGGCTAATGGCGTTGTGCGTCGTTGCCTCGTCTGTATCCTTGCGGAGCAGATCTTTCCGTTCGCCTCAGCCCTTGCCTGAAGGAGAGCGTCATGAGCGATACCCCGGAAACCCCCACCTCGTTACCCGTCGATGATGCGCGAAATGAGCGCCACCGTGAGCGAATGGTCCGTAAGAAAGCTGTCATGGACGAGCGGATCGCCAATGCACAGAATGAGCGAGGCTTGCTGCTGGTACACACCGGTATCGGCAAGGGCAAGAGCAGCTCTGCCTTTGGCATGGTGGCCCGAGCCTTGGGGCATGGACTGAAAGTGGGCGTCGTACAGTTCATCAAGGGACGCGTCAGTACCGGTGAGCAGATGTTCTTCCAGCGGTTCCCCGAGGAGGTCCGTTACCATGTGATGGGCCAGGGATTCACGTGGGAGACCCAGGATCGTCAACGGGACATCGAAAACGCTGCCAGTGCCTGGGCTGTGGCCAAAGCATTATTGAGTGATCCTGAAATAGCACTCGTAGTGCTTGATGAACTGAATATCGCATTCAAGCATGGCTACCTGAAAGTTGAAGACGTGCTGGCGGATATCGAGGCGCGTCCGGTCTCCCAACACGTTGTCGTAACGGGGCGCGGTGCACCGCAGGCGCTGATCGACGCGGCTGATACCGTCAGTGAAATGGGCTTGGTCAAGCATGCCTTCCAGAGCGGCATTCGCGCCCAGAAAGGAATCGAATTTTGAACCTGCATGATCATCGTCGGTGTCCGGCGCTCCTGGTTGCTGCGCCGGCCTCCGGCCAGGGCAAGACCAGTGTAACGGCAGCCCTGGCACGTCTGCATACAAGACAGGGCCGCAAGGTCCGTGTATTCAAGTGCGGCCCGGACTTTCTCGATCCCATGATCCTGGCCCGTGCGAGCGGTGCGCCGGTGTACCAGCTTGACTTGTGGATGGTAGGGGAAGAAGAAAGTCGCCGGCTGCTATGGGAAGCGGCAGGCGAAGCTGATCTGATCCTTATCGAAGGCGTCATGGGGCTGTTTGACGGCACGCCGTCTAGTGCGGACCTGGCACGTCGCTTCAATGTGCCGGTACTGGGTATTATTGAGGCGACCGGCATGGCGCAGACCTTTGGGGCATTAGCCTACGGTCTTGCACATTATCAGGCGGATCTGCCCTTTGCTGGCGTACTGGCCAATCGTGGCTCCAGCGCCCGGCAGACCGAGCTGCTCAAGGCCAGTTTGCCAAGCGGTATGCGCTGGTTTGGTGCCTTGCCGCGCAACTCGGGTATCGAGTTGCCGAGCCGGCATCTTGGGCTGATCCAGGCTGACGAGTTGTCGGATCTGGATACACGTCTGGACGCTGCGGCCGATGCCATTGCTGCCAGTGCCGATACCTCACTACCGGAGCCTGTGCTGTTTCAGGCCCCTATGAAGAAGAGCGTCGAACCGCTGCTGGCTGATGTGCGCATCGGGGTGGCACGCGACGCGGCACTGTCGTTTCTATATCAGGCGAACCTTGATCTTCTACGCGCCATGGGCGCTGAGATTCGGCATTTTTCAGTGTTGCAGGACCAGCAGTTACCGGAAGTAGACAGTCTCTACTTGCCGGGCGGTTATCCTGAATTACATATTCAACAGCTGTCTGGAAATACCGCCATGCAGTATGCTATTCGGGCGCATCATGCCGCAGGCAAGCCCATTCTGGCCGAATGCGGGGGGATGCTCTATCTGCTGGAGCGCCTGGCTGACAAGACAGGCGAGCAGGGCGAGATGGTTGGACTTCTCGAAGGGGAAGCTACCTTGCAGCCACGTCTTACTGCACTGGCGCTGCAAAGCGTTGCCTTCGATAGCGGCACCTTGCGTGGCCATACGTATCATCACTCATCCTTGGAATCGCCACTGGCTCCAACGTTGCGTGGTATCTGCCCCAATGGCAAGGCCACGGCGGAGTCGGTGTTCCAACAGGGCCGCCTGACTGCCAGCTACATTCACTTCTACATGCCATCCGCCCCCGAAACGGCGGCTGCCCTGCTAGCACCATGAATCCTCACGCCTTTTCTTCCGCCGAGCAGGCCGGCGTCTATCGTGCTATCGCCGAACGACGTGACATGCGTCATTTCAGTGGCGGCCATGTACCGGAGGATCAGCTGCGGCGGCTGTTGAGCGCTGCTCATCAAGCGCCAAGCGTAGGCCTCATGCAGCCATGGCGCTTCATGCGCATTACTGATCAGGAGCTGCGTGCCGAGCTTTACCGGCTGGTCGAGTCCGAGCGTGTCTGCACGGCAGAGGCGCTGGGTGAGCGTAGCGATGAGTTCATGCGGCTCAAGGTGGAAGGCATAAAAGAGTGTGCCGAGCTGCTGGTGGCTGCCCTCATGGAGGGGCGAGAAGCCCATATCTTCGGACGCCGTACGCTGCCTGAAATGGACGTGGCATCGCTGTCTTGTGCGATCCAGAATCTATGGTTGTCCGCCCGGGCGGAGGGGCTCGGGATGGGATGGGTTTCGCTGTTCGACCCGGCTGCGGTGGCTGAACTGCTGGGGATGCCTGAAGGCAGCAAGCCGCTGGCCATCCTGTGTCTTGGGCCTGTCGAGGCCTTCTACAATCAGCCCATGCTGGTCGAGGAGGGTTGGCGAACGGCTCGCCCGTTGGATGAGCTCGTGTTTGAAAACCGCTGGGGTTCTGTCAAGGAGACTGAAAAGACATGATTCTGGCCCTGACCACCTTTTTAGGTGTGCTGCTGGATACGATACTGGGCGAGCCTCGACGTTGGCATCCTCTGGTGGGATTTGGTCGGTGGGCAAACGCGCTGGAGCGCCGTTTCAATCCAGGCGGTGGCGGCTGGCGCAGTCACGGGCTGACGGCCTGGTGCATGGCTGTACTACCGTGGGTCGTCTTGGTAGCGCTACTCGATCAGATTCCCTACGTAGGCTGGCTGGTTGAGGCGCTGGCGCTGTACTTCGCGCTTGGCCTTAAAAGCTTGGGCGAGCATGCCAAGCCCATCGCGCTGGCGCTACGGCGTAATAACCTGGAGGAGGCGCGGCGGCGTGTTGGCTATGTGGTCAGCCGGGAAACCCGTGAGCTGGATGAAGAGGCTGTCGCGCGGGCAGGTACAGAATCCGTACTGGAAAACGGAAGCGACGCTGTTTTTGCGGCTCTCTTCTGGTTTGTCCTGTTAGGCGCCCCGGGTGTTGTTCTATACCGCTTGGCCAATACGCTGGATGCCATGTGGGGCTATCGCAATAACCGCTTCGAACGCTTTGGCTGGGCGGCTGCACGCATAGATGATGGGCTCAACTACGTGCCGGCGCGTCTGGTGGCATTGACGTATGCACTGTTGGGTAACTTTGGCTCCGCTCTGCATTGCTGGCGAACACAGGCGCCTCGTTGGGACAGTCCCAATGCCGGTCCAGTCATGGCGGCGGGCGCCGGTGCGCTGGGCGTGACACTGGGTGGTCCAGCGCGCTATCACGGCGAGCTACATGATCGGCCTGTTCTAGGATTGGGGCCTGCACCCACAGCGCACAGTATCGATATGGCACTGCTGCTCGTCCGTCGGGGCGTCATGCTCTGGGTGGCCGTTATCGTGCTGGGAGGCGTGATCAGTGCTTGAGCATGGCGGACGTCTGCGCAAGGCTGCGCAGCGCTATGGTATCGCGTTGGAGAATTGGCTGGACCTGTCGACCGGGCTTGCGCCTATGCCCTGGCCAATACCCCACATACCGTTATCAGCCTGGGCGCGTCTGCCCGAGACAAACGACGGCCTGGAGCAGGCTGCTGCTTGTTACTACAGTGCTCCACGGGTGCTGCCTGCTGCCGGCTCGCAGGCGGCCATCCAGGCTCTCCCCACACTTCGTCCTGAAGGGCGAATAGGCGTATTGGCACCCTGCTACGCTGAACACGAGCAGGCCTGGGAGCGAGCAGGGCATTGTGTTGTACCCCTGTCATTGGGCGATGTAGACGCAACGCTGAGCACGCTTGACGTCTTGGTACTGGTCAATCCGAACAATCCTACCGGACAGCTTATCGAGCCTGAGCGGCTGCTCCGCTGGCATGCCAATCTGATTCACTGGGGTGGTTGGCTAGTCGTGGATGAGGCGTTCATGGATCTCTCTCCCGCTTACAGTCTGGCTTCATGGACGGATCGGCCAGGATTGATCGTACTGCGGTCTTTCGGGAAATTCTTCGGTCTTGCAGGCGTCCGGCTGGGCTTTGTGCTGGCTGAAGCGAACTTGCTGGAACGACTGGACGATGTTTTGGGCCCTTGGACAGTCAGTGGTCCAGCTCGGGCCGTGGCACGTGAAATTCTGCTCGATGAGGATGGTCATGACCGGCAGCGCAAGAGGCTTGCGACGGCAGGGCAGCGCCTGGCTGATGTATTGACCGCTCACGAGCTGGTCCCTGATGGAGGGTGCGGTCTGTTTCAATGGTTGGCTCGACCCGATGCTGAGGCGCTTCATGAATTCCTGGCCAGACGAGCCATTCTCACGCGTTTTTTCCCTTCAATAGCGGGCATCCGCTTTGGTCTTCCCGGTGATGAAGCCGGTTGGACGCGACTCACCCTGGCTTTGCAGGCATACAAGGATTCCTTATGACAACCGTGATGGTGCAGGGCACCACCTCCGATGCCGGCAAGAGCACCTTGGTCGCCGGTTTATGCCGCTGGCTCAAACGCCAGGGAGTGGCTGTCGTACCGTTCAAACCACAAAACATGGCTCTCAACAGTGCCGTCACGGCAGACCATGGTGAGATAGGGCGCGCCCAGGCTGTACAGGCCCAAGCCTGTGGAATCGCGCCGCATACAGATATGAATCCCGTGTTGCTCAAACCCAATACGGACATCGGCGCACAGGTCATTATTCATGGTCGTGCAGTGGCTACGATGGATGCCAAGACCTATCACGGCTACAAGCGTATCGCTCGCGAGGCGGTGCTGGAATCCCATGCGCGTCTGGCCGGCCGATACGAGGTGATCATGGTGGAAGGAGCAGGCTCGCCCGCAGAAATCAACCTGCGTGAAGGCGATATTGCCAACATGGGGTTTGCCGAGCGCGTGGACTGCCCGGTTATCCTGATCGCCGATATCGACCGGGGCGGTGTCTTCGCCCATCTCGTGGGCACGCTAGAGCTTCTTAGCGAGTCGGAGCAGCAGCGTGTAGCCGGTTTCGTCATCAACCGTTTCCGCGGCGATATTGCATTGCTCAAGCCGGGCCTGGACTGGCTGGAAGCGCGGACGGGCAAGCCGGTGCTGGGTGTTCTGCCTTACTTGCACGACCTGCATCTCGAAGCCGAAGATGCGGTCGATACGCGACAGATTGCCAAGCGGGACGAGGTTATCCGAGTGGTGGTGCCGGTGTTTCCACGCATCAGCAACCACACTGACTTCGATCCGTTAAGGCTGCATCCCCAAGTCGAAATCAGTTTTATAAGACAAGGTCAGGCGCTACCGCCTTGCGACCTGATCATTCTTCCTGGGTCAAAAAGCGTGCGAGGCGATTTGGCCTTCATGCGCAAACAGGGGTGGGATACTGATATCCAACGGCATCTCCGTTATGGAGGACGCGTGCTGGGTATTTGTGGCGGCTATCAGATGCTGGGCCGTACCGTAAGTGACCCGCTCGGGCTGGAAAGTGATCCAGGTGACAGCGCAGGTTTGGGCGTGCTCGACATGAACACCGAGCTGGCCGCTGAAAAACAACTCCGTAATGTCGCGGGGTGCCTGGCGGCTACCCGGTCTGCCGTAACAGGGTACGAGATTCATGCGGGAGTCACCGAAGGGGCCGCCTTGGAGCGACCTGCCATTATCCTGGATGATGGTCGCTGCGATGGCGCACTGAGCGAAGACGGGCTGATCATGGGAACCTACCTGCATGGGTTGTTCGAGTCGCCTGATGCGTGCACCGCCTTGTTGCGCTGGGCGGGGCTGACTACTCCTGAACGTGTCGACTACCATGCCTTGCGCGAGCGCGATCTCGAACGGCTGGCGGACTTGGTCGACCAGCATCTGGACACCGCGAAATTGCGTGCTTTATGTGGAATAAACCAATGAAGGAATTGATTCTGGGGGGCGCGCGTTCGGGCAAGAGTCGCCTTGCAGAAAAATTGGCCACTGACTCAGGTCTGGATGTCATCTACATTGCGACGGCCCAGGCCTGGGACGGCGAAATGCGTACCCGAATTGTCCAGCATGCCGACCGCCGCCCCGTTGAGTGGAGACTGGTGGAAGAGCCTCTTTATCTAGCTGCGGTGCTGCGAGCTCATGCTTCGGCTGGGCGCTGTCTTCTGGTGGATTGCCTGACCCTCTGGCTGACCAATCTTCTAATGGCAGAGGATGCCACTATGCTTGCCCGGGAGCGAGCGGCCTTGCTGGAAGCCCTATCCGAACTACCAGGCCATATCATTCTGGTCAGCAACGAGACTGGCATGGGAGTAGTGCCGCTGGGTGAGCTAACCCGGCGCTATGTTGATGAGGCGGGCTGGCTGCACCAGGCGCTGGCCGAGCAGTGTGATCGTGTTGTGTTGACCGTGGCAGGTTTGCCAATGACGCTCAAAGGAGCTTCTTTATGACGCAGTACTGGTGGCAGGCACCCTGTCAGCCATTGGATGAGCGGGCCCGCCAGTTGGCGACGGCCCGCCAGGCGCAGCTTACCAAGCCGCGTGGCGCTCTCGGGCTGCTGGAGCAGGTTGCGATTGATCTGGCGGCGATGCAGGGACGTGAGCGGCCTGTTATCGAGCATGTGGCAATCAGTGTCTTCGCGGGGGATCACGGTGTCGTGGAGGAAGGTGTGTCTGCCTATCCTCAGGCGGTGACAGGCGAAATGCTGCGTAATTTCGTCGGCGGTGGCGCTGCTATTAGTGTCCTGGCGCGTTCGCTCAAGGCTCCGCTGGAGGTCATTAATCTAGGAACTGCCGAGCCCATGGAGGCGTTGCCAGGCGTTATTGATCATCCTCTTGGTCCAGGTACGGCCAACTTTACTCGCGAGCCGGCCATGACTGTTGCTCAATGCGAGGCAGCTCTGCAGGCAGGACGAGACAGCGTCCAGAAAGCCAAGGCAAGCGGCGCTCAGCTGTTTGTCGGTGGTGAGATGGGGATTGGCAACACCACGGCGGCCAGCGCTATGGCTTGCGCGCTATTGGAGGCCTCACCTATTGCCATGACGGGGCCGGGAACCGGACTCGATGCAGATGGCATCGCTTTGAAGGTCGCGGTTATCCAGCGTGGTCTGCTACGCCATGCGGAGTCATTGAGTAACCCACTAAAGGTGTTACGCCGTCTGGGTGGCTTCGAGATTGCCGCGTTGACCGGTGCTTACCTTGCCTGCATGCAGGAGGGAGTTCCGGCGTTGGTCGATGGGTTCATCAGCTCTGTTGCCGCCTTGTGCGCCGTACGAATGAGCCCCACCGGGCGTGAGTGGCTGCTGTTTGCTCACAGCGGAGCCGAGCCGGGCCATGCACTTGTGCTTGAAGCACTCAACGCTCAGCCGCTGATTGAGCTGGGGCTGCGTCTGGGGGAGGGAAGCGGTGCAGCATTGGCGGTGCCCTTGCTTCAGTTGGCGTGTCGCCTGCATGGCGAAATGGCGACTTTTGCCGAGGCCAGCGTATCGGATCGCCCGGCATGAGCCTGTTTCTGTTGAGACATGGGGAAACACAAGGGCCGGGTGGTTTTCGGGGGCGTCTGGATCATCCACTGTCGGAGCAGGGGTGGTCCAGTATGCGGGCCGCGGCCTTAGCATTACCGCCATGGGAGTTGATTATCAGCTCGCCCCTTGAGCGTTGCCGAGCCTTTGCCGAGTGGCTGGCGGGTATGCAGACAGTGGAGTGCAAACTTGAGCCTGACCTGCGCGAGTTGGACTTTGGCGATTGGGAGGGGCGTACCGCTGCCGAACTGATGGAGGGTCAGGCTGATGCCCTAGGCCAGTTCTGGGCTGATCCCTACAGTTTTACGCCGCCCAATGGAGAGCCGGTGGCCACGTTCGAACAGCGTGTCCTAGGCGCCATGGAGCGTATAGTCAGGCGTACAGCGGATACGCGCGCACTAGTGGTAACCCATGGCGGCGTTATCCGGTTGTTGCTGGCACGGCAGCAGGGGCTACCTCGCAAGGATCTGCTTCAAGTAGAAGTTCCTTATGCCAGTCTTCATGCTTTTGAGGCGTCTGCCTTGAGCGACACGTACCCACCATGCTGCCCTTCCTGATTGCCCTGCAGTTCTTGACTCGTCTGCCGGTACGCCTGCCCGGCATGCCTCCACCCGAGAAAACCGGTGAGTCTTTATTGTGGTATCCCATGGTAGGCGTGCTGGTGGGTACCATTTTATGGCTGCTTGGCAACCTGCTCGGGCAAGCGGCTCCGGTATTGCAGGCCGCTATTGTTCTGGCTGTATGGGTCGCGCTGACCGGTGCGCTGCATCTGGATGGCCTGGCGGACACGGCAGATGCCTGGGTCGGTGGCTTTGGTGACCGTGAACGCACCCTGACAATCATGAAGGACCCTCGCTCCGGCCCGATTGCAGTCGTTGCAGTAATCATTGTGCTCTTGCTCAAGTTCGCGGCGCTTTACGTACTGCTTGAGCACAACCAGTTGGATGCCGTCCTGCTAGTTCCCTGGCTTGCGCGAGTTGCTCTGCCTGGGCTGCTACTCGTGACTCCTTACGCAAGGCCGGGAGGCTTGGGTCAGGTGCTGGTCGATCACATGCCGAAGCGGTTGCTGCGCCTTGTACTGGCCGCCCATGTCATCGTCATGTTGCTCGTGATACGCGAAAGCCTGATCGCTTTGCTGATGGCAGTGCTGCTCTTTCTGTGGCTTCGTCGAGCATTCATGACACGCCTGGGCGGGACTACTGGCGATACGGCGGGTGCGCTGGTCGAGTTGCTTGAGTGCGGTGTTCTGGTTGCGCTAGCCCTGACGAGTACCTGAATAAAAACGCCGCCTCAAGGGCGGCGTTTTTTCATACATGTCTATCAGAAGCGATAGCTGACCTGAGCGGCCAAGCCATGGGCGCTGTTTTCAACCTTGGCACTGTAGGCCGGTTGCAAAGCAGTCGCTTCACGATTAATCGAGGCCTTGTCTTCCCACAGGTAGGCATAGGCAACATCAACGGTCAGATCAGGCGAAGGAGACCAGCCTGCACCAATCGATACGGTCTTGCGATTACCCACCGGAATACGCACGTTGCGGTATTCGTTGTCGGTCGGCGACGGATCGATTGCGAAACCAGTGCGCAGTACCCATTGGGGGTTCAGCTGATAGGAAGCGCCGATGGCATAGGACCAAGTGTCGTGCCATTTGAGTTCTTCATCCACTGTGCCAAGGACATTGCCCAGAGTAGGTACTGTAGGCGTTCCACTGTTTTGTACTTCCAGCTTGTCCAGACGGCTCCAGCGGGTCCAGGTTGCGCCACCGTATAGTGTCCAGCGATCGTCAAGCTTGTAAGTAAAGGATGTATCCAGCGATTCAGGGGTAGTGATATCCAGCTCGGCATCGTACTTGCCATTCAGCGGGCTGATCAGGCGATTGACAACGGGAGACAGACTGGACACGCCACTGGCCTTGGTATGGCCCTCCAACTTGTATTTCACTTTGGAGTGGTAGGTGACCCCGACCGCTAACTGATCCGTTACATCGGCCAGCACGCCAATGTTGTAGCCCAGCGCAACATCATCGCCCTTGATTTTGACTTCCGCATCACCGCCACCCAAGGGCGCAAGGGACAAGTTGCTTTCCAGCTTGCCAGCGATTCGGTTGATCGTAGGACCAAAGCCAACGGATACGCGCTCATTGATCTTGTAGCTCAGCGTTGGTTGGACTGTAATGACCTCAACCTTGCTGTACGATCCGTGATAACGACCCTGGAAACTATTTTCATAGTCACTGATCAACGCGTAGGGTACATAGATACCCAGACCAAAGTGCCAATCATCATTAAGTGGTGTTACAACGTAGCCGAACGGAACGGCGGATGTCGGCACCATATCCCCTTCGTTGGTGCCACGCGCATTCGAACGCACATTACTAAAATCGCTACTGGCATCAATTACGGCCGCTCCGCCGCTGATTTCAGTACGCTTGAGCTTGGACATGCCAGCCGGGTTACCAAAAACGGTCGAAGCATCCAATGCAGAGGACGAACGACCGGCAAAGGAAGTCCCCATGCCACTGGCGCTTTGCTCATTGATGGCAATGCCGTTGGCAAGGCTAAGGCTAGAAAAACTGGCGACAGCCAGCGCAATTGCTGTTTTCAACCCTGTTGTTTTCATTGTTAGCGCAACTCCAGAAGATGACGCGGGCGGAAACTATCAGAACGGTGACCTTTTACCAACAGCCACGACGAGCGTATCGCTCAAAAAAGGTTTTAACAGTCTATTGGCCGTTATTCAAAAAAGACTACCGGGTCACACTCAGGCTACCTGGTTCCACGTCTCGCTGCAGCGCTGCCAGGCCATGTGAAAGTCGTGAAGACGGCCTCTAGGATTGAAAACCTTACGCCATAACCGGGCCTGCCCCTGATGGTCGTCAGGCTCCGGTAAGGGCAGGCGTGATTCTTCGATCATGAGCCAGGCGATTGCTGTGGCATAACGAAGGTTGACGGTCAGCTCCAGATGAGGCGCCCCGAAAAAGGCATGTTGACTGGCGAGGCCTCGGACAAGGCTGGCTAGCTCAGGGTCGCGGGCCAGATAGTAATCCCAGAGGGCGGCATGCCGTTCGGCGGAAATTCGGTAAATACCGTGGTATTGCTGTGTTTCAAGCGTGGCGCCTAGCGCAGACTGCGTGGCGGCGGTGGCCAGCAGCATGGCCTCTGCTGCCAGGGAATAGCGGTCTAGATAGACCAGGGTGGGACGAATAACATACTGACTCAATTCGCATGCAGCGATTCCCATGGCTACCTCATCACTAAGACAATGACCCGCTCGAGTCGAATGCCTGGTCGGTTGATGTTGTTTTCGTGTAGCCCCGACTTCTCTTGACGTTAGGCCTTGAACTTCAAGTTTAGCTTTAAGTTTCGCACGTAAACCTAAGCCCTTAGACGATTTTGAAGTTTTCATCCCTGCCCATATTCCGCTTGGTCACGTTAGACTCATGCCGCCAGGTTCGAATGGCGGTCGCCTCGGCAGGCTGGTACCTGTCTGGTCATGCCGTGCAGCCTGCCCTATGTTCTAAGACAACGAAGCGCCTCAAATGTGGCAAATCGGGACGCTTGATAAGCATTGAGCGGCTTAATCTGGGCCTTTGATCTGCCTGAACGCTTCAAGATGGATATACTTCCGGTAACAGTACTGGAGGATTTACGTGGCTCTTGCTATCCAATGGCTCAAAGACGATGCCAGCCTTGCTCGACAATGCGCGTTCTGGCGCACCTTGCCCTTCATCGTGCTCGACACCGAGTTCATGCGGGTCGATACCTTCTATCCCATTGCGGGCCTCCTTCAGGTCGGCGACGGGCAGGGCGCTTTTCTGATCGACCCATTGACGATCAGTGACTGGGCGCCGTTGTCTGGGCTGTTGGAAGACAAGCAGGTCGTAAAAGTCCTTCATGCCTGCAGTGAGGACCTTGAGGTTCTGCTCAAGCTGACCGGAAGCCTCCCCGAGCCGCTATTCGATACGCAGCTGGCGGCTGCCTATCTGGGGCTGGGCCATTCGATGGGATATTCGCGTCTGGTACATGAACTGCTGGGTATCGCCCTGCCCAAGGATGAGACACGCTCGGACTGGCTTCAGCGACCACTGACGGAGCTACAGGAGCGCTATGCCGCGGCTGACGTGGAGCATCTGGCGGAATTGTATCTGGCGTTGTCTGAGCGCCTGGATCAGACGAAGCGGGGATGGCTCCTAGAAGATGGGCGTGAGCTGGTAGCCAACCTCAAGCAGGAGTCGGACCCCTATCAGGCGTATAAAGATGTCAAGTTGGGCTGGCGTCTGTCACGTCAGCAGCTGGCTGTGCTAAGGGCCATCTGTGCGTGGCGCGAGCAGGAGGCAAGGTTATGTAACCAGCCTCGCAATCGTATTGTGCGCGAGCGCTCCCTGTGGCCTCTGGCGCGACTTCAGCCCAAGGACAAGGTCGCGCTGGCCCGTATCGATGACATGCATCCTCGTACTGTACGTCAATACGGCGATCACCTGATCGAGCTGATCAGTGAGGCCGCCAAGACGCCTCCGGATCAATGGCCTGAGCCGTTATCCGAGCCGCTGCCTCCGGAAATCTCGCCGATTCTGAAGGACCTTCGTCTCATTGGCCAGAGTGAAGCTGAGCGCCTGACCATGGCGCCTGAACTCATGCTGCGAAAGAAAGTACTGGAAGCCTTGATCAAGAGTGGCTGGCCGGATGGTCAATATGTTTTACCCGACACGCTGCGCGGATGGCGCCGCGAGTTGATGGGGCAGGCCTTGCTGGATCGCCTGGCTGCCTTGCGAACCTGATGTTATCCGGAGTACTCATGAAACGAATCTGTTCCATTTACAAAAGCCCGCGCAAAAGCGAAATGTACCTCTACGTCGACAAGCGTGACGGGCTTGCCCGCGTACCAGAAGGGTTGATTGCAGCCTTTGGTACCCCTCAGCTTACGTTTGAATTCGTTCTTACGCCGGAACGACAGCTGGAGCGCGAAGACACTGCAAAGGTTTTGGAAAATTTGGAGAAGCAGGGTTATCACCTGCAGATGCCACCACCTCAGGAGGAGTACATTGAGCATCTGCCTGAGCATTTGCTGCGTATGAACGACCCCGTGTAACGCGACAGTCATTACCACTGCTTGTCAAGGAAAGACCAGATCATGCGTTTCTTGTTGTTGGAAGACAGTTATCAGGACTATTTCACCGCGTTGCATGGGTTGGACGCCTCTCTGGAAATAGTCGGAGGTAATGATCCGGAAAAGGTGGCAGGCGTAGCTGCCGAATGCCAGATCTGGCTAGGGCAGCCAGATCTCGTCGCAAAGCTTCTGGATCAGGGGCTCAAGCCCTCATGGGTTCAGTCCACCTGGGCGGGCATCCGGCCGCTACTGGCCTCCGGGTTAACGCAGGACTATGTGCTCACGCGCGCAGTGGGCGTGTTCGGGCAGCTGATGAGCGAGTATGTGCTCGGCTATCTGCTTGCCCATGAGCGATGTCTCTTGGAGCGCGCTCGAAAACAGGCGGATCGACTCTGGGAAGCCTGTACTCCCGGCTCGCTGGCAGGGCGACGTGTTCTTATTGTCGGGGCCGGTGACATTGGCCAGGATGTAGCACGCTTTCTAGCGCCTTTTGGAGTTGAGCTCTACGGTATTGCCAGAAGCCCGCGCGCACTGCCCGGCTTTCTTGACGTGCATGGTCTTGAGGACTTGAGTCGTGAGGCCTCGAAAGCTGACTACCTCATCAACCTTTTACCTGACACTTCGCATACGCGTGATCTCTATACGCTTGACCTGTTCAAACAACTGAAGCCTTCGGCACTGTTCGTAAATGCAGGACGTGGCACTGCCGTTGTGGATGCCGATCTGGTAACAGCATTGGAGCAGAAATACCTGGCCGGCGCCGTGCTCGATGTTTTTCGAGAGGAGCCGCTGCCTAAGACTCATGCGTTCTGGTCGGCGCCTGGACTGATCATTACCAGCCATACCGCGGCAGTGTCTTCGCCCCCTTATATTGCCCGACTCTTTCTTGAAAATCTGAGCCGCTACCGCAACGGAGAGGCATTGAAAGGGCAGGTGGATTTCAAGCAAGGGTATTGATTGCGTGCAGAGCCGGCCTATTCGTAAGCCGGCTCTGTGGCGGCATTAGCCGAGAGTGTAAGGGCCTTCGGCAGCCAACTCTTCGACTGGCCGACGTGGGCTGGGCAGCTCACGGGCCTGTAATTTCTCAGACAAAGACGACTTGTCGCCCAGCTTGCCGATGGCAACTGCCATTTCGATCTTGAAATCGGTGGGTACTTTCAGCTCCTGACGAATCAGGTCGTACTCGATACCTGCCATCCCGTGGGTATGAAAGCCCAGCTTGCCAGCCTGTAGCGACATAAAGCCCCAGGCTGCGCCGGTATCAAAACTATGGCTACCTAGCGGAACCTCATCGCTACCGCCGGGCGGTACGAAGGTAGTCTTGGACAAGACGATGACCAACGCCGCAGCATGTTGTGCCCAGCTACGATTGTATTCACTGATCAGCTTGAGAAAGGTATCCCAGTGCGCAGAGCCACGGCGAGCATAGAGGAAGCGCCAGGGCTGAGCATTGTAGGCCGAGGGCGCCCAGCGAGCGGCCTCGAAGATGCTCATCAACTGGTTTTCTTCTATAGCGGCATCACTGAAGGCGCGGGGAGACCACCGTTGGACAAATTGCGGGTCGACTTCATACTGCGGAACACGAGTGCTAGCGGTCATGTGACGTCCTATGCAGGTAAAGTGTTACGCGTCGCCCTGGTTCGGCCTGAAGGAAATGATATGAAGCACGCCATGCAGGAGCCATCCTGACTTCAGCCATTCTGGCCGCGGATGCTGTTTCGCCTGCGCATGGGTTCGTCACATTTTACGCTCAGGCAGGCCCATGAGCTGCGCATCTGGAGAAGCCCTGTAACGTTAACCTCCAGAAGGCTGCGGCGACAAGCTGCACGAGCGGTGCTTGGCCGATTCGTGCATGAGGACTAGACTGCGCGCTTTTCGCAACCGACTACGTTCATGGCTGATATCACTCGACCTTTCTGGAAACGCAAGACCCTAGACCAGCTCGACCAGGGGGAGTGGGAGTCCTTATGCGACGGCTGTGGCTTGTGCTGTCTGCAAAAGCTGGAGGATGAGGACGATGGCAGCGTGTATTACACGCGTATCGCCTGCAAATTACTGGACCTGAAAACCTGCAAGTGCACCCGCTACGCTGAACGGAAGCAGTTTGTGGCTGATTGTATTCAGCTCACCCCAGGACAGGCTGATGAATTCAAGTGGCTGCCGCCCACCTGTGGCTATCGCCTGGTGTCAGAAGGCAAGGACCTGCCGCTCTGGCATCCCTTGGTCTCGGGAGACGAAAGCGCCGTACATGATGCCGGAATCTCCCAGTCGGGCCGCATGCTGAGTGAAACCCAGGTAGCGGAAGAGGACTGGGAAGACTATATGATCTTTCGGGCGGGCTGAGTCAGCCCACCGGGGACGGATCGGTCAGCGATGCGTTTCCGGTAATGGTTACCGTCTGCGTGGCGCTGGCCGCACTTTCCATCAAGCGTTTCAAATGAGTCAGGTCTCGGGAAGCCTGTGACGCCGGATCGCGTTTCATGATCTTGGCGAGGCTGTGCCCCAGTACGCCGCCTGGCGGATCATAGGCAATCAGGGTTTCGACTTCGGTACTGCCATCAGGACGCTCATTGAAGGCTACCCAGCCCATCGTATTGAGATCGCCGCCGGCGATGGAGCGCCATCCAATCAAGTTGCCAGGCTCGTCCTCCGTGATGACTGAATCCCACTCCAGCGGGCCGGTTGGGCCTTGAATCACCCAGTGAGAACGTTTGTCGTCCAGGATGTCGATGCGCTGGATCAGCTCCATGAATGCAGGCAGGTTCTTGAAGTCGCGCCAAAACCGATAGAGCTCGTCCTTGGGTCGATTGATAACCACGCAGCAAGACTCGGTCTTGGCATTTTTCCAGTGATAGTCGCGCATCAGCTGGCGTTCAAACTCACTATGGCTCAACGCTTGTTTGGCAGCACAATGCCCTGAATAACCTCGGTAAAGTGCCAACGCCCCGACCGCCATCCTGGCAACCCCGAGCAGGCCGCCCTGTCGTAGTCCCTTGATCAATAGCAGGCCACCCCCTGTCAGGGAGGCAACACGCTCAAGTCCCCCCACATTTTGCACGCGGTCTGAAAGATGGCTGTTCCGGGTAGCACGGCGGCCCAACATGGCAAGCTCCTTGATGACAGGCAATTACAAAAAGACCGCGCCAAGGCAAAGCTGTTCCGGTGGGATCGATAGCTGGTTAACAGATCGGAGCGTTTCCAGCAGGCAGGGTCTGATGCTCTGCCTGCTGGAAGCGTATCAGTGACTTAGTCCAAGAACCTTGAGCAGGAAAGCGTACTCAAGTGCTACGTCACGTAGCGCCTGATAACGGCCGCTCATGCCGCCGTGACCTGCGCCAAACTCGGTCTTGAGTAGCAGCAAGGCATCATTCGTGCGTGTAGCTCTGAGCTTGGCTACCCATTTGGCCGCTTCCCAGTACTGCACGCGAGTGTCGTGATAGCCTGCTACGGCCAGCAAGGCTGGATAAGCCTGGGCCTTTACATTTTCGTAAGGCGCATACGCAGCGATGCGGGCGTATACATCGGCCTCACCTGGATTGCCCCATTCATCGTACTCGGTGACGGTCAGGGGAAGGTCCGGCTTGAGCATCGTATTGAGCACATCCACGAACGGGACTTCTGCAATGGCTGCTGCAAACAGATCAGGCCGCTGATTGAGCACGGCGCCAATTAACAGGCCGCCAGCACTACCGCCGCTGATGCATAACTGCGAGGCGGTGGTATGCCCCAGATCGATCAGGTGTTCGGCGCAGGCAATAAAGTCATCGAACGTGTTCTGCTTGTTTTCCAGCTTGCCCGCCTGATACCAGGCTTCACCCAATTCGCCACCGCCTCGCACATGCGCGATGGCAAAGGTGAAACCACGATCCAGCAGGCTCAAGCGTGCATGGGAGAACCAGGGGTCTAGGCTGTGACCATAAGCGCCATAACCGTATAGGTACAGCGGGGTAGGCTGGCCCACCCGATCCTTGCGCATGACCAGGCTGACCGGGATCTGCGTGCCATCTGGCGCCGTAGCCCACAAACGTCGACTGACATAGTCGTCGGCATTGAACGGCCCCTCTACCGGGACTTCCTTCAAGACCTGTTGTTCGCCGGTGGCAAGGTCTAGTTGGCGTACCTGTGCAGGGCGATTGAGTGACTCATAACGCAAACGCATGACCGGGCTGTCAAACTCCAGCACGTCGATCATCCCAAGGTTGTAAATCTCGTCAGGTAACTGTACCCGATAGGCAGGTGCGTTTTTGGGGCGTACCTCGAGCACCGGCAGGCCTGACTCGCGCAGATTCAGGATATAGCCATTGGCATTGAGGTTTACCTCTTCAAGCATGCGCTCGGGATCATGTGGAACCAGCAGCTCCCAGTGCTCACGGCTGGGCATGTCATCTGGCGCTTGATACAGGGCATAGTTGATACCTGCCTGATTGCTTCGAATCATCCAGCCATCAGCTCCATGATCAGGGAAGTACTCATGACCTTCCTGACGAGGGGCTACACAGACGAAAGCCTCGCTTGGCCGGTCCGCGTCCATGACCCAGGCTTCACTGGTGGTCTTGCTGTGGGACAGGAGAATCAGCTTGCGCTCGGAGCTTGAGCGGTAGCATCCGATAAAGAAGCGGCCATCTGTCTCGTGGAAGACCATTTGCGCCTCTTGATCACCCAGGCGATAGCGATAGAGCTTGTGAGGACGATGAGCCTCGTCACGCTCTCCGAAAAACAGGGTTTGGCTATCGCCAGCCCAGGTCATGCTGCCATCGCAGTCATTGAAAGAAAGTTCGGTCAAGTCGCCTGATGCCAGGTCTTTTATAAATAGACGATAGGTTTCGTCACCAGTCTGGTCCAGGCTGTAACCCAGCTTGGTCTGATCAGGGCTGAGCGTGAAACGGCCAATTGACAGAAATCCGCCACCGGCCAGTTCATTGGCGTCGAGTAGCAATTCCTCCTGGGACTCATCGATGGTCAGCGAGCCGTCCCGGGGGCGAGGGCAGCGGTAATGGCGCGCATATTCATCACCGGCGCGGGTTCGGTGGTAGTAGAGATAATCTTTGTACGGTACCGGCAGTGACAGGTCCGTCTCCCGGATGCGTCCCTTGATCTCCTGGAAAAGTGTCTCACGCAGCGCGGCTTCCGGCTGCAATACCTCGTCCAGATAAGCATTTTCAGCTTTCAGATAGGCCAGCACTTCAGGATCATCGCGTTTCTCCAGCCAAACGTAGGGATCTGCGCCGTGCGTACGTTGAGCGAGAGGAGGTTGTGTCATGGGTGACTCCTTAGGTGTCGGTGGACCGGTTTTGAGGTGCCTGTGCATGGGCAGGGCGCGAGTAGGGGCGCCCAACCGTGCAAAAGTCGCTATCATAGGCATCCTTTTTATAGACCCGCCATGTATCGAAATGACTGAGCACGATTACCTGATTGCCTGGGCTGTCTATGGTGTTGCCGCACTAGGCTGTCTATGGGTGTGTTTCAAAGCGACCGGCTGGATGTGGCGTTGGCTGCGAGAACCCATCCGTTTGATTGTTGCCCTGATACTGTTCTCTCCGACGATAGCAGACCCTGAGCACAGCTTTTACGCACCCTCCAGCGCCATTGTCGTCATGGATCTCGGCTTCCATGTAGGAAACAGCGCCTGGCGGGCTGTGGCGGAAATGGCGTTGTATGGGTGTATCGCATTCGCGGCATATCTCATCTTCGCGCTGATCCGCTGGCTGTTTCAACGCTCCCGGCGCAATGATGAGGCTGCCAACCAGGCACCACCTCCTGCTGACCAGCCTGCTCCCACAACAGTGAACAACCCCTCGCCATCATCCCCGCCACCGCGGGTTCCAGAGCGTCGTACACGCATCGAGCCGCGCCTGTAGCTATCACGCCGCCCTTGTCTGTTTGCAGGCTGGGGCGAATGTTCTCCGTCTGGCTGGGTCCATCTCTATGTATGTTCATAAGACAAGTGAATGATAGGAAGCCGCCGGGAGTACCGTCAGGTAGCCGTTTTATTGCCGTATCGTCGTCAAACAGCTGATTCGAAACTGTTTCTTGGACATACTCATTGTCTGGCAGAGGGCCTGCTATTAGAGCATCTCTCGTGCCGTATCGAATGAGGTCTGGATATGTGTGAATTGTTGGGCATGAGTGCCAATGTTCCTACCGATATCACCTTCAGCCTGACGGGGCTGATGCAGCGAGGAGGACGTACCGGTCCCCACCGGGACGGTTGGGGCGTGGCGCTGTACGAAGGACGCGGACTGCACATGTTCAAGGATTCCATGCCGGGAGCGGATTCTGAAGTGGCTCGCATGATCCAGGGCTATCCGCTCAAGAGTCGCACGGTTATCGCGCATATTCGCCACGCTAATGTCGGCTCGGTAAACCTTGCCAATACACACCCTTTCGTTCGGGAGCTGGGAGGGCGCTACTGGTGTTTTGCCCATAATGGCCAACTCAACGAGTTCGCACCAGATCCCGGTCTGTTCCAGCCAGTAGGGGACACGGACAGTGAGGCGGCATTCTGTTATCTGCTCAATGAGGTCAGGCGGCGTTTTCCCGATCCGGTGCCTGTCGAAATGCTCCTGCCTGTTCTGGTCGGAACTTGCGATCACTTTCGCCGCTTTGGTGTGTTCAACTGTCTGCTGAGTGATGGTGACTGGCTGTTCACGTTTTGCTCGACCAAGCTGGCCCACATTACGCGACGGGCCCCGTTTGGTCCGGCGCACTTGAAGGACGCCGACCTGACGGTAGATTTCAAGGCTGAAACAACGCCTGATGATGTGGTTACAGTGATTGCGACAGAGCCTTTGACGGCCAACGAAACCTGGGCGCTTCATCAGCCTGGTGAGTGGAAATTATGGTGGGATGGCGAAGTCGTCACCCAGGGGCGGGTCTAAACGGTTGTAGCGAAGCCTGCTATTCAATACGCAAGGAGTTATGATGCTGCGTAGTTACATCCGGCTAATCCTGTTTGCGCTAGGCCTTCTGGTTGGTGTGCAGATACCAGGGTTTATCACTGATTACAGCCAGCGTATCGAGGCCCATCGCCTTGAAGCCCATCAGGCGTTGGAAGGGTATCGCAAAACGGCAGGCGAGTTTTTTGGCGGTGATATGGATCGTCTGGTAGCCCATTATCGTGCCAGTGATGATCCGGTCTTCCAGAGCGATGCCGATAGCCTTGGCATGCTGATGCGCCGTGAGCAAATGCTCGATTCGCAATGGCAGGCATTGCAGGGCCGCTGGTATGAGCGCGCTTGGCATGTCTTTACCAAGGCTAACCCAGCAATACTTGAAGAGACGTGGCAAGGCTACCGTTATCAGGTTGTCCTGACGCCTGAATGTATCGGTTGGGGGCTGGCCTGTGCCTTTTTACTGTCCTGGATCATCGAGGCCATCGCCTTGGCATTGGCTGTACTTATCATGCCGCGGCGTAGGCCAGCGCGACGTCTCGTCTAAATTGAAAGGCCGGAAAATTCCGGCCTTTTTTGTGTCGCTCAGCCTGCAATGTGGGCAACTGCCTCTATCGACCGGCAGTCGCCTGCTTTAGTGGGCCTGATTTCAGCACGCTTCGTGATAACCATGACGCTGATCCATATCCGTATCACTGCCGAGCATCTTCTTGACCGATACGGCATAGGTACTTTGTATGCGCTGGTCAGGTGTATAGATGAGTCGGTAGTGGCTTTGAAAGATACAAGTCCGTGGTCGACTGAGCGAGTCGCTGAAGAAGGGCGCGAGGTGATAGGCCATCGTCCCAGGGGTATGGTGGAATGGCAGACTTGCGCGGCCTCTGGCCGAGGCAACAGGTTTCTCCGTAGGCGAAAGTTACTGTAGTCATCAAGTTGGCTGAGGGGCTGTTTAAGCGGAGGTTGTCGGTATGCAAGGCAGAAGATCTAGCCTATCCGGTTGCCAAGCCATTTAAGGTTCAGTTCTCTCACTAGGGAATTACCGGATTTCAGGCTATGCCAATAAATTTTCGTCTTTTCAGTGATTTAGAAGAAAAAAGGCTTGACGACCCAGTCTGATTCCGTAAAATGCGCACCCACAGCAGGCACGTAGCTCAGCTGGTTAGAGCACCACCTTGACATGGTGGGGGTCGTTGGTTCGAGTCCAATCGTGCCTACCAAATATTCCCGCACTGCTGGCGGGGCAAGAAGCCGATCCGAAAGGATCGGCTTTTTTGTTTGGGTCGTTAAAACATTTCGTCTCAAACACAGTTCAATAATGTTCTCAAATTGACGTATAACGTCAGGTCTTCTGACTGACGAGTCACGGTGCCAGGAGTGGGTAATGAAATGGTTTTGTGTAGGAGCCGTGCTTCTACTCGCCGGGTGTGCAAGCGTAAAAGATCTGGAGCAAAGTCCGCCTTCAATGGATGTCAGATCAGGTAAGGACGTTCAGGCCTATACCCAATGCCTGGTTGTTCGACTGGCTAAAAGTCGGGCGCCTGCAACGCTGGCAGGAACAGCTAGCGAGCAAAGGATTATTGTGCCATCCAAGGTTTCTTCTATTCCTGCTGCGGTTATCCATGTAGACGACAGCTCTCGTGGCAGTCACATCACACTGCACGAACGCATGGCTAACAATCCTCTTCGGCCCAGCGATGTTCGCGAGGCGGTTAAGTATTGCATTGACTAACGGGTCAAGCAGCGTGCCCTTTAGGTTGTTTCGAGAGCACGCTCTCAGTCATCTAGAGGTATGAGAAAAGTGCGCCGAATAAAATGACCCAAACGACCGGGACGGAAACGTAGAGAAATTTTTCGGTGGGCGTGAAGGGCTTTTTACTGATCATCGCGAGTGACTGCCTGTATGAATTCGCTATGTGATGAGTGGGACATTAAGGCCGGAAATATGCCTGAGCTACATGACATATCGGCGTAACAGGCGAAACTTGAAGTGGGCAGGTAAGGGCGGCTGCAATGGCAGATGAATGGTCGCGGCATCGGTAGGCGTTCAGGCTGGGTGCATGAGTGTCCGGTCTGTAAAATGAAAGCCTGATAATAATTCTTCGCGGGAAGTAGAAATGCAGGACGTGTTGATCCACGTATGGGAAAGGATTTTCTGGGTAATGCTTTGGGCGGTTCGTTACCTGCCGGCTACGCTGGCTATTCTGGGAATAGCGCTGATCGTGGGTGTCAAGAATAACCATACATGGTGGGGGCGCGTCGTACTGCTTCTGTTTGGTCTCGTAACACTTCTGGTAGCAATGACCATCCAGATTCTTTCCTCTTCCCCTCCTGCCTGAACTCTTTCAATTCGCCTGTCCTGTAGCGTTGGTTAGCAGTCAGCGCTACAGGATGATCAGTGATCTTAGGTACGACAGGCCTTGAGATCGACGTTTCCAACGTATTTATTGCCGTGACCCATAATGCACGCCAAGCGCTGGTTTCGTTGGCGCTCCCACCGCTCGGCCGGGTATTGCTTGTTCCAGGCTGAATACAACTGTTGGTCCTGCTTGGATAAGCGCAAGTCATACCGTTCGCTCATGTACAGGTAGGTGCGCGCAATCATGCCGCGGATTTCTGGGCGGGGCATGGCTTTTTTGGCCTTGAAGTCGACCACCATCTGGCAGGCTCCATACTGGGTCGATTTCTGTGGCAGCCAGCCGAACGCAAAATTGCTGCGGTCGCCATTCACTTCACCGATGACCGGTACCAGGTTGAACAAATCAGCTTCGGCTTTCTGGTAAACCGGATCGCTTGAAGTACAGTTTTTTCTTCCTCCTTTTTGCCAGCACTGGCGCTGATGGCCGATAACCCAGGCAGGCACGATGTGCTCCCATTCGATGCGAGAGGCTCTGGTCGCATTTTTGCGGGGCACATAGCCACAACTTTTCAGGTCCACCGTCTTGCCGGAGTAGTGGCAGCCGCAATAAAAATCTACAGGTTGCTGCTTGTAGACTTTGGCGCCTATCACTTTGGCTTCGCGAAACGTGCGAGGCGCTTCTGCATGAGCCGGAATGATAAAAAAGAAGAAGGAAATCAGAGAAAAAATACGAAACATGGCCGTGCTCGATAAGTAAATCGGCGCGGATGGTAACGGGCAGCGTTGGGTTTGAGGAAGGCAGTAGGACTAAAATGAGAAATGGCTCACTGTATGGATAGACAGTTATTTGGCGAGAGGGTAATTGCTAGCGACTTACTGTCATGTAACCCGCTAGCGACAGGATTAGCGACGTGTACGCTTGGCTGCCTTTTCCCACTGCCCAATCATCTCAAGAGTAAGGCGCTCGTCCCAGGACTCCAGCTCAATGTTTTGAGCCAGCAGTTTTTTACGGGCGGCGACCAGAAGGTGGTGTAGGGAAGTAGGATTGCAGTAGATCGCGGTACGGATACGCCCGGATTCAAAGTGGATAACTCCCTGAGGATCTATCGCTTTAAAGGCAAAGGTACCGCGAGAATCACGGTTGGTGAAATGGCATTCCAAGGGTGCCAGGGCAGCTTGTATTCTGGAGCGGGCGGCATCGTAGCGAGAGGGTTGCATGTCAGTATGCTTAGAACGACTATTTAGGATGGCACACTGACATTAAGTTTATACAGTAGTTCGATAGGAAGCGCTGTTTGAGCCTTTAATTGTTAAAGATATCTATTTTGCAGGTTAAAGCCGTTAAGAATCTCTATTTTCGGGTGTCTCTAACGATGCAGACAATCATGGCGATAGTGGCCACAATCATCGTTGCAATACCGAAGCCCAACTGAATTCTGGCTTTGGTTTGATCACATATTTCAGCAACACCGCCATGCGAAGGACAGCCGCCTGTTGTAAACCAGTAGGCATTACCCAGAAGTAACATCCCAAAGGCGCAGGCGATGAATGCAGTCAACGCCAAAAACAATACTGTGCGTAACATATGGACTCTCTAGGTAAAGCGAATGAATGCTGATCGGCAGTAGGCGATACGAAAGACATGACTCGATGCGTATTGGCTTGCCTCTATTCTCATTATAACGTGCTTAAGGGCAGAGAAAGGTAAGAACCAATACCCGGTATGAATGCCCAAAATATTGCTGCTTACTTCTTGGAGATGCCAACATGCCTGAAACTGATCATATAAATCCTGACCAGATCGACGTCGACCCTGAGATTCAGCCTAACCCTAAAGAGGCTCCTGTTCCTCTGGAGTCTGATGAGGACGCAGAGAACAAATAACCAGACGTTGCCGACTCATTTATAACGAACTGATTTATAAATGAGTCGTGCATGATTCGAAAAAGCAGGACAGGCTGTCAAGCGTAGCAAGGCCCATCTAGCAGGGCAGGCGGATGCCTAGCGATAAGCCCAGTCGATGTTAAGCAGGTTGAGCTTTTGTGCACGCAGACGACGCTTGTTGAGTTCGTCACTATAGGGGGGGAAATCCAGTTCCAGGCTCTCGCCTCCATGCTGTTTCAGTACGTACAAAAGGACAGTGCCTTCATCGACATCAGTCGGCGCATCGGCTATTGCCAGTTCTCTTGGTTCTCCTGCCTCTTCATAGGTAATAACCAGGTTGCCTGCATTGCTCATGATCGTACTCCCTTAGTGGTGTAATTCGATGAAGCCGTCTCTTTTGACGGGCTAATAATGAATTCATTCCTTACAAAGGCAGCCTGAATGGCTTCCAGGCGTAAACGCATGGGTTTTGCATTCTGCTAAGGTAAGTACGTCACACTTTCGACTGATGTGAATTGTGAGCATTGATAGGCGCACTGAAAATCTCGCCCTAATTTAGGAGAGGGTTTAATGCTGCATGTATACATGCCGATGGGTAGTTCAAGGGATTCTCTTTGTCTGTCTTCTGATGGCCATGTTTGGCCCTCAAATGACATGGCGCTATTTCATAGCTCGCCGCATTGCCTCCCGTCTAGGTATACAAAGTCTTTTCGAGCTTAATACGTTGGTTGTTGGCTTCTTGCTACTGGTCGGTTTCTTTCTGGTACGGTGGAGCACGCACGCTCCCTCTTGAAGACGGTAAGCCATATTTACAAAGTAGCCCTTGTTGGCGGGTGCTTCGAGTCCGTATGGTAGAGCTTTATGTAAACGATAAGGCAGTGTAATGACTTGGAAGTTGAGTTCCCTGGCAGCGTTAATTTCTTCCTTGGTTCTTGTAAGTGCCTGTAGCAGCTCTCCAGAGTCTGGCAGTAACGAACGTACCCGAAGCAGTGATGCAGCTACATCCGCATCCTCACTTGGAAGTGGTTGTAATTCCGATGCTGCACAATATGCGGTAGGTAAGACGGCTACTCCTGAACTCTTCAAGCAGCTTCAAGAGCGCTCTGGTGCAAGGATTACGCGTCTTGTGCGTCCAGATGATGCCATGACGATGGATTTCAACTCTGAGCGCCTGACGATTACCACTGATGAGGCGCTTGTGATCAAGACGGCTCGTTGTGGCTGATACGTCCGAGGGCGGGCCAACACTGATGCCTCTGATCAAGTTGGTCTGCCTGAGTCTACTCTGAATCGATCAATCTACTCTCGTTGTGGATAGGATGGCTTTGGCCTGTGTCTATCTTATGAACACGGATTAGACGAGAGGAGAGATTAATGGGATTGCGAATCTTTGGCGATCACCGCGCCTGGGCAAGTGCGGTAGAAAGCGAAACAGGCATCGAAGCCTTTATTGCCATACAAGGGCATGGAAAGGAAGAGGAAGCGCTGCACCGAGTAGCGACAGACCGTACCTTTACGGACCTTATGGAGGCCGAGCGTGCGGCGGATGAGATTCTGCAGAAAATGACAGGTATTAGCGCAGATAGCCAACCCCTGTTTGACTAAGCCTTTGCATTTGATTCAGGCATAAAAAAAAGCCCCGTCATGGACGGGGCTTTTTCAAGGGAAGTGGATTAAACCACTTCAACCTCTTGTGCTTCCATGCCTTTCTGGCCTTTGGCAGCCACGAAAGATACAGCCTGACCTTCTTTCAGGCTCTTGAAGCCGGCAGCCTTGATCTGGCGGAAGTGAACGAACAGATCAGCACCGCCGGAGGACGGGGTGATGAAGCCAAAACCTTTCTCATCGTTGAACCACTTAACAGTACCGGTTTCGCGATTAGCCATGGTGTTTTTTACCTTTTCAAAAATTAAGTTTCGGTAAAGGGAAGTCTTGACCGAGACTGAGCACTGAGTGTAACGGAGTCGTAACGATGTTGGATCTGTATCTAAACACCATGTTGCGATTCACAGTAATGCACGGGCACAGCAGGATCATATTACGATCATATATGAGCATTTGAAAAGACCAAAAGTTCATCTAATGATCAAACCCATGATTGCAGGCTGTCCGGTCAGCGATATAGACCACTAAAAAACGTATTTATTTCCTTGAACTGGCTAAAAATTCAAAGAAAAGTACAGTGATCTATTTTTTTGAAAATGTGACGTCTGGTACAGCGAAACGACAGTTGGAAGAGAAGGGCGTAAGGCGGGGCAGTTTGAAGAGATGTCAGCTTGAAGGGTGAAGGCAGGCGGGGCTACAGATAAGCCCCGCCTGCTATCAGGCTTTTACTTCTGAGGCAGTGCAAAGGCGATTACATAGTCGCCCTGACGAGTGCCTAGAGAGCCATGCCCACCCGCATAAACCAGGATGTACTGACGTCCATCCTTGCCGGTGTAGGTCATGGGGGTTGTCTGGCCACCTGCAGGCAGGCGACCTTCCCACAGCTGCTTACCGTTACGAACATCGTAGGCACGCAGGTACTGGTCTAGCGTACCGCTCAGGAAGGCCAGGCCGCTGGATGTCATGAAAGCCCCACCCAATGCTGGAACACCCATGGGGAGCGGCATTGGAACAGGCGCACTGTCACGAACAGTGCCGTTCTTGTGCTTCCAGATGACCTGATTGGTCGTCATGTCGACAGCAGCCACATAACCCCATGGTGGTGACTGGCAAGGCAGGCCCATCGGGGACAGCAGTGCACCCATGATCACACCGTACGGTGCGCCTTTGTTTGGCTGAACGCCCTCTGTCTCACTCTTGCGAGCCGGACCGCCCTCGACGTCCTCGCGTGCGACGAGCTTGGATGTAAAGGCCATGTAGCTAGGCGAGAGGAACATCACCTGACGGATAGGATCCACGGCGACGCCACCCCAGTCGAATACACCGAAGTTGCCCGGATAAACGATCGAACCCTGCAGGGAAGGCGGCGTGTAGATGCCTTCATAGCGATGCGATTTGAACGTGATACGGCACAGCATCTGATCCAGAGGTGTCACGCCCCACATGTCCGCTTCCTTGAGTGTCTGCGGCATCATGTTGAGTTCGGACATTGGCTGCGTGGGGGAAGTATGATCGCCTTCCACTGCGCCCTGCGGAACGGGTGTTTCGTGTATGGGAACGATGGGCTGACCATTGGTGCGATCCAGCACATAGAGGCTGCCTTGCTTGGTGGATGCAATCAGGCCCGGCTTGATGCCGTCAGCCGTCTTGATATCCATCAGCGTGGGCTGCCCACCTACGTCCATGTCCCACAGGTCGTGGTGAGTGAATTGGTAATTCCAGCGTACCTTACCCGTATTGACATCCAGAGCGACAACGCCGGCGCTGTATTTCTCGGCTTCTGGCGTACGCATGCCACCGTACTGATCCGGCGTTTGGTTACCCATTGGCAGGTAGATCAGGCCCAGCTTTTCGTCCACTGACATGACGGACCATACGTTCGCAGAGTTGCGGGTGTAGGTCTGGCCTGGCTGAATCGGCTCGGTAGCTTCAGGGTTGCCACTGTCCCAATTCCAGACGAGGTGGCCGTCGTGCACGTCATAGGCACGAATAACGCCGGAAGGCTCGTCAGTAGAGGCGTTATCCGTTACATGGCCACCAATGATGACCAGGTCACGGGTAACTGACGGCGGCGAGGTGGAGTAGTAGCCACCAGCAGTGAAGCCGCCGATGTTGGCGCCCAGGTTGATGGAGCCTTTGTCGCCAAAGTCTTCGCACATTTTGCCAGTGTCGGCATTTATGGCGATCAGGCGAGTATCGGCGGTGGGCAGGAACAGACGGCGAGGGCAGGAGTTGCTGACCGGTGTAGCCTCTGCTGGGGCAGACGCTGCCTGCGCATTGTCCTGAGCATCCGCCTGTGCATAGGCGGCATCATCATGGTAGGCCACGCCACGGCAGGTCATGTGTGCCCAGCCCTTGAAGCTGTCGGCACTCTGAGTGCTCAGCTTGGGATCAAAGCGCCATAGCTCCTTGCCGGAGTCGGGGTCCAGGGCAATGACCTGGCTGTGCGGCGTACAGACGTACAGCTTTCCATTGACCTTGAGGGGCGTATTTTCAGCCGTGGTTTCCTGCGGATCGTTCGGCCCGGGAATGTCGCCGGTACGATAGGTCCAGGCGACTTCCAGCTGATTCACGTTTTCCGGGGTGATCTGATTCAGCGGGGAATATTTGTCGCCAAATGACGTACGCCCATACGACTGCCAATCGCCATCGGGCATGGTGGGGGCAGCGTTCACTGTACCTGCACTGGCACGATCCAGACTGCCCTCAATGTTATGTGGATTGGTGAATTGACTGGCGACTGCAGCAGCACCGGCCAGAACGACCGCGCCGGTCAGTGGCATGGCGCCTACTGAGCTGACACCCGACTTACGTGCCATGGGGCGACGTATCCATGGCAAAAGCAGAACGATGCCTACTACAAACCACAGTGCCAGACGTGGAACCAGTTGCCACCAGTCCAGACCGACTTCGTACAGCGCCCACAGCGTTGAGGCAAACAGAACGAGCGCAAACAATGGGAGTGCTGCACGATGGGCAAGCACGAGAAGGATACCAGTGATGAAAATACCGGCACCCGCGAGGGCGTAATAGAAGGATCCTCCTACAGTGATCAGTTTGACGCCACCTACAAGCATGGCGAGACCAATCAACACAAGGACGATGCCGACTAACGTAGAAAAAAGACGCGTTTTTGCAAACGGTCCAGTCGTTTCGTTCATGAAGGCAATACCAAATTCTTAAAATAGGATTCACCGGACTGGACCACAAGGGCCATCCGGGAGTTGCACGGTGAAGGATGTTGGAATTCTTATAACAGCAATCTTATACCGTCTGTCACCCTCTGCGCATATTCAAGTTAGGCAAAGGTGTTTTGTGGATTTGTGCAAAGGCGAAAGTGAGAGATGGTTTGAATTATTACGTATATTTGGAATTCGGCCGTGAATCGTCAAAAAACCGATCGCAATAAGTCATGTTGATCTGTCTCCATTGCCGCTGCGATCAGGAGACATGTCTCGGCTTAGGCTGACCCGGAAGAATCTTGAATCAACTTCCTAAGATGGTTTCCGTGAGCCAGGTTTCAAACACAGTGGTCATAGCGCTAGTAAGTTTTTATTTTGGAGTAGCGCTGCATTGCCAACCCTTATTCGCCGTAAGTACCGATTCCTGCATAAAACCCTTTCCTATACAGGTTGGTCGCTGTTTTGGCTGCTTATCTGGGACATTGTTGTCACCGTTGACTTCATGCTGTTCGTCGATGATCGAATGAGCCTTCCTTCGATGCCATTGACGCTGCTGGGCTCCGCCCTGGCCATGCTGGTGAGTATTCGGAACACCAGCGCTTACAACCGCTGGTGGGAAGCTCGTACATTATGGGGAGGGATGGTTAACAGCTCGCGCAACTTTGCCCGTCAGGTTCTGATTCTGGTTGATGATCCGGGCGATGCTTTAAACCCTATCAAGGAGGTGCTGTTTCGCCGCCATGTGGCCTATGTCAATGCTTTAGCCGCGCATCTCAAGAAGGCGCCGATTCCAGAGCGACTTGCAGAGTTATTGCCTGCTGAGGAAGTGGCTCGAAGCGGTGATACCAATAATTTTCCCAACGACATCCTAAGCGGCTCGGCAGCTTTGATTGCCCAGGAGTACAAGGCAGGGCGTCTGGACAGCATACGCTTGGCACGTCTTGAATCGACGATGGTGGATATTTCTAACTGGCAGGGAGGTATGGAGCGCATCGCTAATACTCCGTTGCCGTATCCTTATGTGTACTTTCCACGCCTGTTCATCTCGCTGTTCTGTTTGATCGTCCCGGTAGGGTTGGTAGAGTCGTTAGGCTGGTTTACACCTCTGGCCTCTACGGTAGTGGGCTTTATGTTGCTCGCACTCGAAAAAATCGGAACTGATTTACAAAGCCCGTTTTCCGAAAGCCAGCACCAGATACAGATGACCGATCTCTGCGCGAACATCGAGAAGAATCTTTCGTCCATGTTCAGGGAGTCGGAGAACGCTTCTGTTCGCTCCACTGAGTAGCATTGGAAGCCGGCGTTACGCCTACGGTGCGCATAACAGGCTGGCCAACGCCAGTCTGGAGCTGGCCGTGGACACCTTCATCAGCCCCTTTTTTGCTGTCTACCAATTCGGCAGGTGGGGTGTAATGAATACAGCCATACCAGATGACGATTGGAAAAAGCGCATGCAGTACAAGACGTACTGCCAGGACCCACTCAGGAAGCGCTGGAAACAGGCCCGCATGTTGCCAGGTGTAGAAGTGTACAGGCAGCATAAGGAGCGTACAGACAAAGAGAACGCTGCCCGCGTAACGACGAAGCTCTTTGAAGAGCACCGCAACCGCTACCACCATTTCCAGAATGCCGCCAAAGCAAACGATGGCAAACCGGTAGGGTACGTCGATGGGGACAAGTTTGACGAAAAAGCCGGCCATGAACAGGTGGGCGAAACCACCTACCATGAACCAAGCCACTACGAGCGCAACCGCTTGTTTTTGATAGCGCATATGCAGGCCGCCTTTTTAAGCTCTTATGACGGTATGACTACGTTTTTGTGATCTTTCTCACTCGCTCGGCTGCTTCCAGATCAAATGCATCTGCTGATGGCTTGTGATTGAACCGATGCGCTCAGCTGCCTCTCTATTGGTAAATGCTTCGTAAGCGATTAAGTGACGACACTGCATTACGTCCCAGTTTGCTACGAACTGATTTGAAAGCCTGGAGAGATGACTATGGAACTTCCTGTAAAAGATCTCACGATCTTATTCGATCAATTGGGTCTGGACTCAGATAAGGCCAGTATTGACGCGTTTGTCGCCAAGCACTATCCGCTTCCCGATGACGTCAAGATTTCCGAAGCACCTTTTTGGACGCCCAGCCAGGCGGCGTTTTTGAAAGAAGAAATCATGAACGATGCCGAGTGGGAGCCGATCGTTGATGAACTCAACGTATTGCTGCACGAGAATAAGCCGTTTCAAGCGACCTGAATGGTAGGCCTGGAAGGTAATAAAACGGTGGGTTTCGGCCCACCGTTTTGCTTTTCAGATTCCTGCTTATCCCGTCTGCCAATCCCGCTGTGCCTCTTCGCATGTTCGTGCCAAGTGGACGGTAGCGCCGTCTACGCGGGCCACCCATTCCAGAGGAATCAGGTGATATTGCCCCTGAGCATCTGGATCACTTCGCTCAAGCTTGAGTTTATTGCGATCCACAATGTCATACACCTTGCCGACGTGTTGACCATCGGAGCCTAGTACGTCCGCTTGAACAGGGATTTTATCGACATCAACCATGCAGGTTTCTCCGGCAAATAGGACAACGGGTTCTGTAGGTAATCATCCGCTATCTATTCAGAGGTTTGCCGAATGGCTAACGTTCTGAGTGAGCGACAGGAGGCATTTTTCAACTCTCCTGATGAGCGAGCAGAACTGTCCGATACCCCTTTTTTCTGACTGATGTACAGCATTGTCCAAGGCTGTGGCGAACGGACCTGATAAGGAGCAAACGTAATGATTGAACTCTATGGCATGGGTAGTCCCAATGTCCTGAAAGTGGTGCTGATGCTGGAGGAGCTGCAACTGGCTTACCGGTTCAAGCATGTACATGTCTGGAAGGGGGAACAGTTCACCGATACCTTCAAGGCACTCAATCCGAACAGCAAGGTTCCTGTGTTGATCGATCCTGACGGACCGAGCGGGGAGCCATATCGTGTGTTCGAGTCGGGTGCAATCCTGCAGTACCTTGCTGAGAAGACGGGGAAGTTTCTGCCTGCAAACGGTACGGCACGTTATGACGTCATGCAGTGGTTGATGATCCAGTTGACTGGAGTCGGCCCCATGTTCGGCCAGTATGTTCACTTTACGCGCTTCGAGCCTGAAGTCTCCCAGTACGCGCGCTCGCGCTATACCACTGAGGCGCTGCGCCTGGTTGAGCTTATCGACCAGCGTCTGGCTACTCATTCTTATCTGGGCGGCGATACCTATTCGATTGCCGATATCGCGACGTATCCCTGGATGGCCATTCTCGAGTTCCTTGGCTTACCCCATGAGCGTTATACCCATCTGACACGCTGGTTGGGCGAGATTTCAAAGCGACCTGCTGCCATTCGACTGGTCGAGATGACCAAGGAGATTCAGGCGGAAGGCGTGGCCTCGCGTTCAGAAGCCACACCGGATGACTATGACCGCATGTTCGGCCGCGGTCAGTACGCTCGCTCGTTGTAAGGGCAGGGGCATGGATGCCTGCTTCATCAGGAATCGACCAGCTCCTTGAGAAAGCACGTCAGGGCATGGCCGGGATCGTCATGGTCTGACGAAATCATGCGGATGCCCCACTGGCTCAGGATCTCTTCCTGTACCGGATTGGGCATATGGGAAAAGACATAGGAGATGGGCCTGACGCCGGAGGGCTCATACTTGCTCCACATCTTTGAAAGCTTATGGAAGAGCAGCCGGATATTGGTATCCGAAAGGCTGTAACCAATGAACAGAACGGCTTTGCTCAGTGTGTCGGCTCTCAGCTTGATATCGAGCGGCGTCTCGAATTGAAGCCGTTCGTAATAGCTTGTTTCGGCCAGCACAATCGACGAGTCATCGTCGAAATCCCCATGAAATTTGATGATCTGCCTAATGTTGTCCTGCGCCTTGGCCAGATCGCTGGCATTGGCGATCTTGATGTACTCTCGCTGATAGGCATCGTGGGCATATTCCAGCCAGCGGTCGTAATTGGTGGTGTAGATCGCTGAGAACCGGCCTTGTACGATCAGCCGATGTATTTCTGATGCCATGATATCGATATCTTTATGCCACTCCCGGTCCATCCAGCTTCTGAGCGCACCGATGTTGCCTTTCTTGATACGGTAATACTCGGCTAGTGCAAGAAAATTACCGTAGGTGTTGAAGACGTCTGGGTCATAATCCAGCTGGACGGCAACTTCTTCGATCAGTTGTTTCCAAGGCGGCAAGCCAAGGTTGGCTGACACCCCAGCCCCTACGAACAGGATCAGCCGATTGCTACGGTAAGCGTCCTTGAGGCTTTCCATTTTCAGGACTCCTCGATAAAGCTGACAAATTTTTCCAGCGCCTGCCGTCGCATGGAATACTCATGCTTGCGTGGTCCCAGCTGGGCGAAGGTTTGATCAAGGCCATCAGGCATGAACACACAGTCCCATTCAAAGCTGCTATCACCGGCCGGCTGCTCTGTGATTCGTCCAGGAACGGCGCCCTCAAAGAAGTATTTCTTGCGACCGTCACAGTAGCCGATCAGCGTCTTGGCCACGGCTGAAGGATCTTCAAGGCCGCCTATGACGGAAGAGAAGCGTTCTGCCAGTAGCTTGTCCCAGAAGAGCTGTGTAAGGCCAGCAGGGAAATCATTCAGGCTCTTGATGTAAAGCCCGGTGTGTTCAACGAATACAGGCTTCCCAACGAGGCGGAAGGCTTTGAGCAGCTTGTCGCTGATCAATTGGCACACATCCTCGGTTTGCAGTTCATCGATTTTGATCTGGTAGGGGGACAATCTCGATTCGCGTTTTGGCGAGCAGGTGAGAGACTTCTTCAATCTTTCGCGTGTTGCTGGAAATAAATCGAATTTTCATGGCTGGCCTGCAAAGGCATTACGATTCTCAGGGCGGCTCGCTACCTCTCTGATTTAGAGGGAAGTGGATAACCAAGGGTTCGCCTTCAAAAGGTCCGGCGGTCGGCATACGCCATCAGCCTGCAAGCAGACGTTGCATGTCCAGTGCGTTGGGTACGGCTGCGCCGCTGGCGGTGTTATCAAAAATGCACCATGTGGGAACGCTCCGTCCATGATGATGTGCCAAGGTCTGGGCCAGAGACGCAAGGGCATCATGGGTATAGGAGGAGTGATAGATCTGGGGCGAGCCGTGAAGGCGGTAGTAGACCACCTCCGGCGATGCACCGGGCATGTTGCCGTTCGCCAATGGAGAGGGATCGGCAGCTACTTGGCCGATTCGATAAGCCATCAGCATGGACTGGGCATCATCACGTTGCCAGCTGGCATGGCGGGGTTCAAGAACGGCGTGTCCGTTGTAGCGAGCCCTAAGATCCCCCAGAAAGTCACGGGTAAGTTCTGCCTTGAATGCCAGTGAAGGAGGAAGCTGGATCAGCAGGCAGCCCAGTTTCTCTCCCAAGTGATTGCACTCCGACAGAAAGCCGTTCAACAGTGCTCCGCTGTGAGCGAGGCGCTGAATGTGAGTGATCTGCTTGGGGACCTTTACTGCGAAGCGAAAACCCTCTGGCGTCGAGTCAGCCCATTTGGCGTAGGTCGCCGGTTGGTGAGGGCGATAGAACGATGAGTTGATTTCAACGGTATTGAAGCGGGCAGCGTAGCGCTGCAAGTGGGTGCCCTCTGCCGGAAAGTCGGGCCACTGTGAACGCGGCAGGCTCCAGCCAGCACATCCAATGTAGGGAAGTGTATTCAAGATCAGTTTTAAGCCAGTCGTGTCTGATCTGTGTTTGACTAACGGATCAGGTGATTGATTCTGCCGCTTCGTAGCGGGGAAGCGGCAGGTGCTTGGTTAGAAGCGGAAAGCCTGACGGCCGATCAACAGCCATTCTCCGTTCTGTTTTTGCCAGATCTGAAAGTTTTCAATTTCAGTAGGCGTCAACTTGCCGCTATTGATGGCTTGTGCAGAGAAATGATTGCGAACCAGGGCCACATCACCCGACATTGTGATTTTCTGGTTGAGCATTTTCAGCTCTTTGAATGCGCTTTTGCCTGTTTCGATATCCGCAATGAATGCTTTCTTATCTTGGATATTGCCGCTGGAATGGCCATAGGTAAGATTTTCGGCCGTCAGGGCATTCAGACTGGCAATATCCTTGTGCCACATGGCCTGGGTAAGCTTGTCCACGGCCTCAGCTACCGCCGTTTCATCCGAAGACGTGGCGGCCATGGCATAGCTACTGAAAAGATATAAAAAGCCAACAATCAGCTTGATGTTTCGCATGAGCATTTCCTTGTTGTTGTAAGCGATGCGGAATGAGCTGTCGCACGCGATGACTATGGATCTCGTTCAAATATGAAGGAAACACGGTAGTCATATGTCGTCGTACAACATGATGTGTTGTAGACGTTTCACGAGAGGGCGTCAATTGGCGTGTTGTTTTTGCCAACAGAGCAAGCGCTGCTTGAGCGAAAAGGTTCTCGTCAAGCAGCAAGGCAGGGTAGGGTGGCTTAGGCGTGTAGCGAAAGGAAATCTTTCCAGACAGCGGGCACGTTGTTGAGTTGCAGGTACTGAAGACGCTCGTTTTCATCCAGGCGGCTCCAGTAAGGCGTCCAGTGCTGGCTCCACCAGAACGCCAGCTCGCCTTGTAGCGTATCCATGCAACCCACATCGACCGTAGGAAATGCCTGCCAGGGAGCTGGCGGTGCAATTTTTTGTGCATGAATGGAGGCCAGTAGGGCGGGTGAGTCCGTGACCAGATTGAGCAGCACACCGCCAAATTCGGACTGCATGCGCAGCATCAGTTTTTCACCCGCCTCGTTGCGATACAGCGTCTGTTCAGGAGTGCTCGAAACGGGAGTAAAGCCCAGCTTCATCAAGGCGGCACCCAAACCCATTTTACCTTGGTGACAACTCATGACCTGGAACTGATACGCCCGGATACCAAGCCCTTCAAGGCTTTCTGCGCCTTCCTGGTCGATGTTCAGTGGCGGGTGGTCGAACAGGGGGAATTCGGTACCTAGTTGCTCAAGCTGGCGATCAATATCCTCGAAGGTGCGCTTGGAGACCAGACGCTTTAGCAAAAGGAGAAAACCGGTACCGTGGAGCTGGGGGTGCGAAGTCATGGGGCCTCCTGGCGCGCGTCTGGACTATATGGTCTTAAGACCCGAAGCCAACCGTTTTGCTTCAAGGCTGGCAAAGAAATTTCCATCTGCGCGAAACGGATAGCAGGGCGACTGTGCGGGCAAGAGGCTGCCGCAGCCGTAATATACTTCTTCAACATAGCTTTATCATGTGACCGAAACATGAATCAGAAGGCAATCACGACGGGCTGTATTCCAAGGCTATCAAGGGTTTGCTTTGCTGATAGCGCCGGAGTTTATCGCTAAGCGACTCAGGCAAGGATGCTAGTGTCTGAAATCCACTGGATTGGTAAAAAGGGACGAGTTCGGGGTGGCAGAAAAGCCAGACAGGCGATGCCGCATGGTTTACGGCATGCTCCAGCAATCTGCCACCAATACCCTGACCGCGCTCCTCGTGTGAAACGAAGAGGCCCGTCAGCCAAAAGCCCTGTTCGATGGGACTAAGGTTCAGGACACCGAGAATGCCTTGTCGCCGGGCTACCCAATAGCGCACGTCATCGCCTCTGGCGGTTCGCATGGTGCTGCCATGGACGCGATAAAACTTGTCGATAAGCGGGCGGAGTTCAGGTGAGAGGAGGCCGTACTGCAGTTCGCTCATAGCTCTTTGAGGACAAATAGCATTCAGGTATTGGGCGTATTACCGGCCAGCTGCTCCAAGGCACGCCTCACCATCGAGGCGTACTCAGTGGGGCTGAGGCCATAGAGCTCAGTAGCGACCCAGGGTAGCCAGCGTGCGCCCATTTCGTCTCGTCTGGAGAGCAGGCGCTGTGCCTCGGCAACGGCTTGTGTGGCATGTGCTTGATGAAAATCGGCTCGGCTCATGATGATCTCTTGCAGCAACCCGTCATGATAAAACCGAACCGACGTATTTACCTACCGCGAGCGACACGGCGAGCGATTAACGGCTCGCCGTATCGACATCAGTCAACGCTGACCCCAACGAAAGCGTTATGGCCCAGCGGGCTCATTACATAGCCTTGCACATTCTTGCGCATGGGCATGAACGCCGTGGAGTGGGCGATAGGGGTATTGGGGATCTGTTCCTTCATGCGCACCTGAGCCTGACGGTAAAACTCGGTCCGCTCGGCCTGATCGGAGACACGCTTGCCGTTCTTCACGAGGTCATCGTAGGTTTTGTCGCACCACATGGAGTAGTTGTTGCTGCCAATCGCATCGCAGCCATACAGCGTACCCAGCCAGTTGTCTGGATCACCATTGTCGCCTGTCCAGCCCACCAGGATGGTGTCCTGCTGGCCGCTCTTGGCGCGCTTGAGGTATTCGCCCCATTCGTACGTCACAATCTCGGCGTTAATGCCAATTTTGGCCCAGTCGTTCTGGATCATCTGGGCCATCAGGCGCGCGTTCGGGTTATACGGCCGCTGGACCGGCATAGCCCATAAGGTGATCTTTGTGCCTTCTTTGACGCCAGCTTGCTTGAGAAGCTCCTTGGCCTTGACCGGGTCGCGCGGCAGATCCTTTATCGTTTCGTTGTAGGACCACTGGCTGGGCGGCATCCCGTTAACGGCAAGCTGCCCTGCGCCCTGGAAAACGGCTTCAATGATGTTCTGCTTGTTGATCGCCATGTCGAGCGCCTGGCGGACTTCCAGCTTGTCCAGTGGCGGATGCTGAACGTTATAGCCTAGGTAGCCAATGTTATAGCCAGGGCTACTCATGACCTTCAGGTTGGGGTCTTTCTCCAGCGAGGCAATATCCGCCGGATTAGGGTAAACGCTGACGTGGCATTCGCCTGTGCGCAGCTTTTGAGCCCGCACGGCAGAATCGGTATTAATCGAGAAGATAAGGTTGTCGAGCTTGACCTGTCCCGGTTGCCAGTAATCCTTGTTGCCCTTGAAACGGATCATGGCATCTTTCTGGTAGCGACTGAAGACGAAGGGGCCGGTACCGATAGGCTTCTGGTTGATCTGTTCAGCCTTGCCCTGTTTGAGCAGCTGGTCGGCATATTCGGCTGAATGGATACCGGCAAACCGCATCGCCAAATTCTGCACAAAAGCAGCGTCGCGCTCATTTAGCATGAAGCGAACTGTATGCTCGTCCACCTTTTCAACCCGGGCGATATTCTTGTCCAGACTCATGCCAGTAAAGTAGGGGAACTCGCTGGGATAGGCCTTGCGGAACGGATGCTCTTTATCCAGCATGCGCTGAAAGGTGAACAGGACGTCATCGGCATTGAAGGGGCGGGTCGGTTTGAAATAGTCCGTCGTATGGAAGTTCACGCCCTGCCGTAGAAAGAAGGTATAGGTCTTGCCGTCTTCACTGATGTCCCAACGCTCTGCAAGGGAAGGAATGGCCTTGGTGCCGCCTCGCTCGAAATCGGCCAGTCGGTTGAACAACGTACTGGCCGCAGCATCATGATCGGTTCCCGCTGTGTACAGGCCGGGGTCAAATCCTGCTGGACTGCCTTCCGAACAGTAGACCAGGTTGCTTGCAGCCTGGGCAGATAAAACGTTGAACACGCAGCCAGCCGTGACCAACGCCGTAAAAAGCGTCTTGAACATGAGCCGTTTCCTTAAAGCGTGAGGTTCAGCGAAACGCGTACGCTACCGCGGCTCCGGAATACCGGCAGGATTTAAATGAAAGCAGATATTTCAAGGGTCACGTCAGATAAGCCGCTTGGTCAGTTTCACTTCGGTCAGGTCGACCCCACCTCTTGATAGGGTTTTATGGGCTTCTGTATGGTCGAAGCCGTGCTGTCGATAAAAAGCCATTGCTGCAAGGTTGTCCTGTAATACCCAGAGGGATACACAGCTAACAGCGGGCAACTCCAGCGAAGAGAAATAATGCCGTAACAGCGCCGTTCCGAGGCCGGTACGGTAGTGTCGTGGGGCTATGTAGATCGCATGAATTTCTCGCCTGGAGGCCTCTTCCGGCCAATCACGGTCAGGGCCGCACGCCATCCAGCCGGCTACTGACCCGCTGCGCTCAGCAACCCATATCGGAGCATTTTCCGCTTCCAGTCTTGCTTTCCAATGGGCATATCTGGACTCGTATTGGAGGTTATCCAGCACTACCTGAGGCATGATGCCTTGATAGGCGGCGCGCCAAGATTCGATATGGATCATGGCGATTGCAGAGGCATCCTCAGACGTAGCTGCTCGTACAGGCATGGCGGCTTTCCATTAGGCTGAAACGATAGGGGCAGTTCTTAAGACTAGTGCATCCCTTGGGCAGGCGATACTATCCCAAGGCCCGGCCCAGACGGGTTTCTTTGCTTATAACAAATTGCGGTCTGCGGTTTACACCGTTTTGTTCGAGTTCAATCGCCAAGACTCGCCTGCCAATTTGAAACTACGCTGTGCCCAATGTGACGCGCTATTTTGTATGACCGCGTCGTGGCTGCATGGAATAAGAAAAATAGGGAGAGTAAGCATTAATGCGTCTATCTTTGCTGTTTCTGGCTATCAGTACGTCCCTTGGCAGCTATGCCTTTGCTAACGAAACCCAGTCTGTTACTGAAGCCGGAACGACGGTACAGGAGGTCAACATGGCAGATAAGAACGGCTCGGCCCTTCAGGCGAATCCCTTTTTTCAGGTGAGTGCATTGCCCTTTCAGGCACCTCGGTTCGACCTGATCAAGGAGTCGGACTTCGAGCCCGCCATTACAGAAGGCATCCGGCAAAAGTTGGCTGAAATCGAGCAAATTGCCAACAACCCCGAGCCGCCTACTTTCGAGAATACCTACGTTGCGCTGGAAAAAGCCGGAGCCCTGCTGGACAGGGTCATGACAGTTTTTAGCGCGCTCACTGGTGCCAATACGTCCGACACGCTTCAGCGGATCAATGAAGAGCAGTCGCCCAAGCTGGCTGCACTGGGTGATGCGATCACGCTCAACAGCACATTGTTCGACCGTCTACAGACCGTTTACGACCAGCGCGAAACGCTTGATCTGACATCCGAGGACAAGCGGCTTATCGAGATTACCCATCAGCATTTCGTATTGGCAGGTGCCCGGCTGTCTGAGACTGATAAGGCCCAGCTCAAATCGCTCAACCAGGAGGCGGCAACGCTCACTACCCAGTTTGTGAATCGGCTGCTGGCTGCAGCCAAGAACGGGGCCCTGGCTGTCAGCAACAAGGATCAGCTTGAGGGACTTTCTGAGCCTGAGCTAAAGGCAGCCGAACAGGCAGCCCAGGACCGTCATCTGGACCAGCAATGGCTGCTCACTCTTCAGAACACCACGCAACAGCCTTGGCTAGCGTCTCTTGCCAACCGCGATACGCGTAAGGCCTTGCTCGATGCCTCGTGGAATCGGGCCGAGAGGGGCGATGCCAACGATACCCGCTCGCTTATCGCGCGTCTGGCCAAGGTGAGAGCCGAGCAGGCCAAGCTGCTGGGGTTCCCGGATTATGCGACCTGGAAGCTACAGGATCAGATGGCCAAGAAGCCAGAGGCTGCGCTAGGTTTCATGCGGGACATCGCGCCGGCGGCCACAGCCCGAGCCAAGCGCGAGGCGGCGGATATTCAGGCCGTTATCGACAAGCAAGGGGGCGGCTTCAAGTTGCAGGCCTGGGATTGGCCTTATTATGCGGAGCAGGTTCGCAAGGCCCGTTACGATCTGGACGAGTCACAGATTCGCCCGTATTTCGAGCTTAATAATGTGCTCCAGAATGGGGTGTTTTACGCAGCGCAGGCGCTCTACGGCATTACGTTCAAGGAGCGGACGGACATTCCGGTGTATCAGTCGGATGTGAAGGTTTATGAGGTGTTCGACAAGGATGGCTCTTCAATGGCCTTGTTCTACACCGATTTCTTCGCTCGGGATAACAAGAGTGGCGGTGCCTGGATGGGTAACTTCGTCGATCAGTCCCGGCTGCTGGGCACCAAGCCGGTTGTTTATAACGTCTGCAATTTCACCAAGCCTGCTCCAGGCCAGCCGGCGCTGCTTTCATGGGACGATGTCATAACCTTGTTTCATGAGTTCGGTCATGCCCTGCACGGCATGTTCGCCGACCAGATGTACGGCAGTATTTCGGGCGCCAATACGCCGAGCGATTTCGTCGAATTTCCTTCGCAAATCAACGAGCACTGGGCGGAAGACCCCAAGGTGTTCGCCAACTATGCCAAGCACTACGCAACCGGCAAGCCCATGCCTGCCGAGTTGGTCGAGAAGATCAAGAACGCGTCTCGCTTCAACAAGGGCTATGACATGACCGAGCTCCTGGCCGCTGCGCTACTCGACATGCACTGGCACATGATCGCAGCTGAAGCGCCTCAGCAAGACGTTGACGCATTTGAAAAGGCTGCGCTGGAGAAGGACCGCATAAACCTCAGTTATGTGCCGCCTCGCTACCGATCCAGCTATTTCATGCATATCTGGGGCAATGGCTATGCGGCAGGATATTACGCTTATCTGTGGACACAGATGCTGGCCGATGATGGCTTCGAGTGGTTCAGAGAACACGGCGGCCTTACTCCTGAAAACGGCCAACGCTTCCGCGACATGGTTCTTTCCCGTGGCAACAGCACCGATCTAGAGCAGGTCTACCGGGACTGGCGGGGCCATGAACCGGATATCGAGCCCATGCTGATCAACCGCGGCCTGAAAGGTGATAGCCAGGGTTGAGCTTGCCTTATACGTAGATGGGCCTGGAAGGTCCGTCTTGCTGCCAGCATTCATGGCCTAGGCTTAAAGTGCATCTTTTTATCCTATGCCGAGCCGCGCAGTATTTGTCACAGTGGAGCGCTTAGATTAGGCACTCCCAATTATTGCACCATGTTTTTGAAAAGGACCCGTCATGACCACGACTGTTACCGGCGCCAGCGCACCGGATAGCCTCGATATCGATTCACGCTATGAGGCCGCCAAGGCTATCGCACAGGAAGCGGCACGCCTGGGCATGGACTTCTATGCGCGCCGTTCGAGCCTGACGGTAATGCACAAAGGCGGTAACCTGCAGGATGTCGTCAGTGTTGCCGACAAGACACTGGAGGACTTCATCCGGGCGCAGCTTTCGGAGCGTTTTCCGGAGGATGGCTTTATCGGCGAGGAAAACGGTACTGCAGCATTGGATGCGCGCTGCATCTGGGTCATCGACCCCATCGACGGAACCAGCTGTTTCGTAAACGGCTTGCACAGCTGGTGTGTATCCATCGGGCTCATGATTGACGGTGAGCCCTATCTAGGCGCTATCGTCGATCCGAACCATCAGGAACTCTTTCATGCCTGCCTGGGCCAGGGCGCGTTCGTCAATGATATCCCGCTCAAGGCCCATGCTGCCCAACACGTTCGTGAAGGAGTCGTAGGGGTAGGTACAACGCACCGCCGTGGCAAGGAAAACTTCATTCCTTTCCTGACCGGTCTGTTGGACGAGGGTGGGATGTTTATCCGCAACGGCTCCGGGGCGTTGATGACGGCTTATGTGGCCGCGGGTCGGTTGATTGGCTATTACGAGACGCTTATCAACAGCTGGGATTGCCTGGCAGGCCTTGTCATGGTCAAGGAAGCCGGTGGTCGGTCGAGTGACTTCTTCCGTGGCGAAGGGCTGCTGGAAGGGAATCCGCTTCTGGTCGCTGCGCCCGGAGTATATGAGCAGCTAGCAGGCTTGATAGGGCCCTCGTTGGACAGTAACTAAGCCTTTTGTGCTTTTCTGCGCTTGGCGGTCATGGCGGTACAGGGTTGTGTCGCCGTTCATCTATCCTTTGAGACAAGACTTGTACGAAGCGGGCATACCTGTGCGAACCTGACGATGCCATTCGAAAGCGAGGATCAGACCATGAGTACCATGCAATGTACCTACCGCGATCATGTCATTACGGCTGAAATCATGGAGCATCCAGGCAGTCCTTTACCCTGGGCAGGCGGTTGCCGGATAAGCGACCTGCACGGGCATGTAACCCGGCGCATGCCGCTTCCGGTCAGTCATGCCTTCCTGGCCGAACTGGATCAGGCCCAGAGAGCGTCCATTGCTCACGGCAAATGGCTAGTTGACCAATGCCTGGACCATGGGCGAATGCTGTTTGATCAGCCCAAGGCTGCCTGATACGTATCTCACAGGGCGAAGGGCAAGAATTGCTTTTCGCCCTGGTTGCATGGCTTAACCTGCCAGACCTACATAAACGTTCTGCACGTCATCGTGGGCATCCAGGGCTTCCAGAAAGGCTTCTACTTCTTCCATTTCAGCATCGCTCAAGCCGGTGACCGGGTTTTTTGGGCGATAACCTAGATTGGCTGACTGTACTGTAAAACCAAGGGTTGGCAGCGCCTTGCAGACAGCGTCCATATCGGTAGCGTCGCTTATAAAGAGGGTGGCGTCATCCTCACCCGCCTCGAAATCCTGAGCGCCTGCTTCGATCGCGGCCAGCTCCGGATCAGCTTCTGGCGTATCGGGCGTTGCCTCGATCATGCCTACATAATCGAAATCCCACGCTACCGAGCCGGACGCGCCAAGCTGGCCCTTGCGAAACAGTACGCGAATCTCGGCGACAGTACGGTTCACGTTATCGGTCAGGCATTCCACAATGACTGGCACACGATGGGGAGTAAAACCTTCATAGGTGGTGCGCTCATAGTTGACCGCTTCGCCCAAAAGACCTGCGCCTTTCTTGATGGCGCGCTCCAGTGTTTCGCGAGGCATGGAGGCCTTTTTGGCCTGCTCGACGACCAGACGCAGGCGAGGATTCATGTCTGGGTCCGGGCCGGAGCGCGCAGCGATCATGATCTCTTTCGACAGTTTGCCAAAGATCTTGCCCTTGGCATTGGCTGCGGCTTCTTTATGTTTGGCTTTCCACTGTGCGCCCATAGTTGTCTCTTCAAGAGGGAATAAAGGCGCAAATTCTAGTCCATACCGAGGGTTTGAGCGGAGCTAAATGATCAGCTGTGTGCCATGTACAGCTAATCCCGCGCAGGTGCCCAACCCCCTCCCAGCGCCTGGTAGAGCGAAATGACATTGTTCAGCTGGCTCTCGCGCACCTGTACAGCCGCCAGATCTAGATTGAAGAGGTTACGTTGGGCGTCGAGCTCATCAAGGTAGGAGGAGTAACCGCTGCGGTAACGATCCCGGGCGATTTCAAGCGAACGTGCCAGCGTGCGCCGGCGTGCCTGGATACGATCAATCTGTTCGGCATACAGCGTGACGCCTGACAAAGCATTTTCAACGTCGGCAAACGCATTCAACGCTGCGGCCCGATACGCATAAGCGGCCTGATTACGCTGAGCGGTAGCGATATTGACCTGGGCTTTCAGTCGACCCGCTGTGAAAATCGGAGCAAGGATGCTGGCGCCCAGGCTCCAGACCTTGACCGGATCGTAGTTCAGCGAATTGATGTAAAGCCGGCCGACGCTGCCGGACAGTTGTACCTGCGGAAGAAACTCATCACGTCGGGCCTCTAGGTTGAGGTCACTGGCAGCCAGCTGCTGTTCGGCACGTGCGACATCTGGCCGTCTGCGCAGCAACTCCGATGGCAATACACCGGGAACACGGGGCGGGTGTACGTCCTGAAAGTGCAGCCCACGGTCCACTGGGGCCGGCAGGGCGCCCGTCAGCATCTGAATGGCATTTTCCTGTCGGCGAATGGCCTGTTGAAGCTGCGGAATCATTTGCATGGCGGCCTCATATTCGGACTGGGCCTGCGTTAACTCCAGTTCTGACGTGTAACCCTCACCGGCGCGATCCTCTGCGACCTTGAGCGCTCCAAGGCGAGACTCGGCTGTCTCACGGGTAACCTGCAGCTGAGCATCCAGTGAGAGAAGGGTGATGTATGCCCGTGCGGTCGTGCTGGCTACGGTGAGAAGAACAGCATCCCGATCGGTCTGGCTGGCCTGATATTGGAGCCGTGCGGCCTGTTCGAGAGTACGCAGGCGCCCCCATACATCCAGCTCATACGCAATCTGTACCTGTGGCTGAGCCGAACGGGTATGGGTGATACCCAGCGTGCCGAGATTGCGGTTGGTTTGTGTGGCAACCGAGGCATTTACCGAAGGAAACAGGGCCGAGCGTGCCAGTGCAATCTGCTCGCGAGCCGCATCGACGCGGGAAATAGCGGCTAACACGTCAGTGTTGTGCTCAAGCGCGGTTTCTACCAGGCGAGTCAGCCGGGGATCGTTGAAGTTGTGCCACCAATCGCTTCGAACGGCACTTGCCGGCTCACTCGCTGCACGCCACTGCCTAGGAGGTTGTATGGCTGCTTCGGGCGGTAGCGGTTTCTTGGGTGGCACACAAGCGGCCAGGCTTACCGCCAGGGCCAACAGCAAAGGATGGAATCGAACGTCCCTCATGGTGTAGCGCTCCGTTGCGCTACAGGTCGTTCTGTCTGGCTGGTCGCTGGGGTCGCATCCGTATCAACATGGGTGACAACGGACATCCCTGGCCTTAGCCGCTGCGCCAAGGGCTGGTCAGGATCAATGGTGATCCGCACAGGGATGCGCTGTACCACCTTGGTGAAATTACCCGTGGCGTTGTCTGGGCGAAGAATGCTGAACTCCGAGCCGGTTGCAGGCGCCAGCCGTTCGACACGGCCGGTAAGCTCTGCGCCGTCCAAGGCATCAACGTTGAAGCGGACCGGCTGACCGATCGCCATGTTATGTGTCTGCGTTTCCTTATAGTTGGCTACCACCCAGACCAGATCCGGTACCAAGTAGAGGAGTTGCGAGCCTGCCGTCACGTACTGCCCGAGGCGTACGGATACCTCGCTGAGCTGTCCTTCCCGTGGCGCCTTGATCAAAGTGTTGTCGAGGTCGATCTGTGCCAGATGCAGCGCCGCTTCTGCCATCTTTACCTGAGCTTCCAGGCTTCCGCGTGACACGCGAGTCGCCTTTACGTTTTCCTCGGCAATATTGATGGCCGCTTGTGCCTGCTTGACCTGAGCGGCGGCGGCCCTGGCCGAGGCGCGTGTCTGATCACGCTCGCGCAGGGAAACCGAGCCTCGGGAGGCGAGTTCGTTGACACGACGCTCATCGGCTCGTGCGCGATCCAGTTCGGCCTGCGCCGACAGGAGTTCCGCCCGGCGCGACGCTAGCGTGGCCTGGTTGGAAGCCAAGGTTTGTATGGAGTTCGCAAGATCCGCCTGCCGAGCCGCCAGCTGTGCCTGGTTTTGCTCAACACGCTGGCGATAGATTCGGTCGTCGATCCGAACCAGCAGTTGCCCCTGCTTTACATGCTCGAAGTCCTGTACGAGTACCTCGGCGACATAACCATTCACCTGAGGGGCCATGACGGTAATCTGTCCCCGGACGTAGGCATTATTGGTTGTCACGATGCCACTGGTGAATGGCCACAGCTGCCACGCATAGAGGATCGTCAGGACGCCTGCCAGCGCTACCACCAGCATGATGATGACCGTCATCCGTGACGGCTTGATCACCTTGGGCGGCCCAGGGTTTGTCGCTCCGGCATCCGGTACGGAGGCTGCCTGTTCGGTTTGAGGCGGCGTTTTTTCAGCTTCGCTTGAGCCCTTGCGCTCGTCATCAGGTAATGGTTTTTCGTCGCTCATGTCGTCTCACGTAGCAGCGTTATTAGAGGAGTTGGCTTGTGCCCGTTCCGCCTTTCTTCGCCGATAGGACAGGCGCAGGGTATGGAACAGTGACCAGCTCAGAAAGGTGATCGATACGAAGCCGATCAGCCGAAATACATCGTTGAAGGCCAGCACATGTGCCTCTCGTGTGGCGGCCTGGCTGAGTTGGGAGGTGCCTAGCGCCTGTTGCAGGGTAGGGTCAGTCTGCACCGGGGCATAAACCTGACTTTGAAGCTGCAGGCGCTGCACCACCAGTGGGTCGGTACGGTTGACGTTCTCGATCAGGTGACTGGAATGGTATTTCTCTCGCACCGTCTCGAATGTTCCAAACAGAGCCGGGCCGGCCAATCCACCCAGGCTTTGCGTAAAGGAAAACAGCACGGTAAAGCTGACGATATAGGTCGGACCGTTCTGCAGGGCACGCAAAAAGCCGATCATCATCAGCGGACCCAGGAACATGCCGCTGGCAAAGGCCAGAATACCCTGGCTGACAAACAGGTCCTGCGGGCGTGTCTGGTTTGTCGAGTCGGTATCCATGAAGCTGGCTATACCGATCAATACAATCGAAACCAGAATCTGAGGGATCATCGTTTTCGGGCTGAACACCAGAGCACTGACGGCAATGCCCGCCACGATGCCAGCAAGAATCACTGCAAAAAGCGGCTGTAACTGATCGGCTGTAAGCCCCAGGGTTTGCAGCAGACCCACTGCTCCATAATTCTGTTCGGACAGGATAAAGCGCAGCATGATCGCCCCGAAGGCAAAGCGCAGCATCTCGGAGGTGCCAAGCCAGCGAGTCTGGAGCAGGGGATTGCGTCGATGGTGCTCAATGGCGACCGCAATGATGATCAATACCAGAGCGGCTGCCAATGAAAACCCCATCCAGGGCTGCGTCAGCCACCATTGAATGCGTCCCTGTGCCAGGACGGCGGCAATCATGGCAAGGGCAGGGCCGAGCAGGGCAAATGTCAGAAAGTCCAGTCGCTCGAACGCCTTGATGCGTATGCCTGGAGGTAGCTTGAGCAGGGTGATGGCGGCGAGTGAGCACAGCGCCATGCCGGCCTCGAAGATATACAGGCGATGCCACTCGCCCAGATCCCTGAGCGCGGGCGAGAGCAGCCAAGCCAGAGGCGTTGCCAGCTGGGAGATGCCAACGCCAATGACCAAACCTTTGCCTACCTGAGCCTTCCGAAACGCCTGGAGCATATACAGCGTACCCAGGGTTGTGATCGTCGCGCCAGCAAAGCCGCTGGCGGCTCGGACCAGCACCGCCATGGGAAAGTTGTTGGCAAACACATGGGCGATCGTGAATACGGCATACAGCGCCAGCCCGATCTCGGCAAAGCGGCGAAGCCCGTATTGCTGACGAAACTTCACGAGAATCAGGTTAGCTGACACGTTTACCATCAGAAAGGCTGCAGGCAGCCAGGCACCCTGGGTGGGCGTCAGACCCAGATCACCCTGGATATAAGGAAGGTTCACGCTGATCAGCGCATTACCGAGGCCGCCTGTCAGGCCCAGCAGCACGGACACCAGCGCGTAGGCAAGGCGTACCGGTGGGGCATGCAGTGGCGTAGCCGGAGAGCCCGGCATCGAGGGCCGCTCGTGCGGCTCCCAATTGGGCAGGGGTTCCAGATATTTATCGGGCACAGCAAATAGGCGCCTTATTGAATCCTTGAGAAGTGCCAGTCACTGTTTAATCAATGATGGCAATGGATTCGTCCATAAGGCGCCGCAACAGTTCAGCCTGACGGGCAAGGAAGTCGTGATTACAAAAAAGCCCAACCAGACTTTTAGTCAACGCAGGCCATGCTCAAACGCATGGCCTAGCTGCTCCCTCTGATCATCCGGCCAGTGATGTGGGATATTCACCACGGATGTATTGCTCCAGTTGCAGAATCAGCCCGTCCTGCTCGGCAATCGTTTCCTTCACGATATCGCCAATGGAGAGCAGACCGATCAGCTGATCATTGTCGATCACCGGTAAGTGGCGCAGATGGCGATCCGTCATGAGCGACATGCACTCACGAATGCTCTCCCGAGGCGTCACTGTGATCACAGCACGGGTCATGATTTCCCGAACAGCGGTTCCTATGGAGGAGCGGCCCTGTAATACGCCTTTGCGCGCATAGTCGCGCTCGCTAATGATACCGACCAGCTTACCGTCTTCGGTAACGGGCAGGGCACCCACATTTTTCTCGGCCATGACTTTAAGCGCATCAAGCACCGTAACGTTTGGGGTGATCGTAAACACACCCTGGCTTTGCTTGGCTCTAAGGATATCCGCTACCGTCTTCATATCATTCCTCCCTTGCTGGCAAATCAATAGGACGAAAATAACCCGACCTGTCCGGCCGTCACCAAACAACGTAATCCATGGGTACGATTAAAATTTTCAAGCACGAGCATGGCCTATGCCTTACTCGGAGCCGAACTGCACAATCAGTTCTTCTCCAGTCAGGGTGCGGGTATCGTTGGCAAAGCAGTAGAAAGCTGGTTTTTCTTCTATGAAAACCTGCAGCGCAAATGTCCAGTCATCCGGGTCATCAAACAACCCAACCGGGACGGCATGAAAGTCGCCGTGTTTTAACCGGTAAAACAGGTGAGTACCACATCGGCGACAAAAGCCTCGCTCAGCCCACTCTGATGACTCGTAGACGTGAACATGCTCCTCTCCTGTCAATTGGGGAGGGAGCGTGCTTTCGACAACCATCAGTGGACCGCCGCCCCATCGCCGACATATCGAGCAATGACAAGCGCTGACAGATGTTTTTTCCAGACCGACAGTTACGTGCACCGCGCTGCACAAGCAGCGTCCTTGTCTCTCGACCCGAGCAGCCATAGCCATCCCGCCTTTCGCTGAGTGGAATGAAAAGCGTAGTCGAAAATCGGCGATTAAAAGGAAAAAAGAGGGTAGGGCGACGTTTTGTCTCTATTGGGGGCTTTTCAACGTAGAGTCGTCAGCAGGCTCACTTTAAGCCCTGCCAAGAGCGAAAGGCAGCCTGACTCATTCACCATGAGGCGTGGCGCCTTTCTATTAGTCGGTTCATCACTTTTCATACGCTGCGCCAATGCCCTGACGACGTATATAACGGGCCCGAAGCGTATCGTAAATCCAGTTGAAGCATACCGAATAAGGCAGGAAAAACAGGATCAGTCCGATATCGAGCACTAGCGCCTGGAGCAGGCTGATCGAAAGCCACCACGCTGCCAACGGAACCAGCAAGACCACTAGGCCAGCCTCAAAAAGACAGCCGTGAAGCAGGCGGACGGCAAAGCTGCGTTTGAATCCCAACCGGTTTTGCGCACGGTCAAACAAGAAGTTGAAGATCATGTTCCACAACATGGCTATGGTCGAAAACATGAGCGTCAACACGCCAATCTGTGCCATGGGTTTGCCCATAGCCCAGGCGATCACAGGCGCACAGAGGCCCAGGGCAATCAGCTCGAAGGCCAGCGCATGACCTGCCCGCTCCCAGAAACTGCGATCAGTTGATGAAGTAGAAGACATTGGAAAACTCGCTTAGGGATGACTGCAATGGTCTATTATCATCGGTTTAACCAATAACCAAAAATTAGCTGGTATCGCTTATACCGATATGAACCTTTCAATAGAAGCGCTCGAATCGTTTGTTCATGCTGCATCCAGTGGCTCGTTCAGCGCAGCGGCGAGGGGGCTCGGTAAAAGCCAGTCGACCATTAGTGAAACCATTGCCCGCATTGAAATAGAACTGGATGTTGAGCTCTTTGTTCGTGGCGCTCGCCAGCTGACATTGACCGAGCCTGGGCGTAGCTTGTTGGGATATGCGCTGGAGACGCTATCGGCGATAGACCGATTGAAACGTCACGCGGCTACCTTGGGCCGCGGGCAGGAAGCCAAGCTGACACTGGTACTGTCAGATACCTACCAGCAGAGCCAATATGAAGCGCGTCTTCACGAATTGGACCAGCGCTATCCTGATCTGGAGTTCGAGTGCTTTTTTGCCGAACAGGCCGATGTGCTGGATCTGATCAATCAAGGCCGCTGCCAACCTGGGGCTATTGGCCGCTCAACCGGAATACGGGCCGGATATTGCGCATTCCCGGCTGCCTTACTATTCCTCCTTTGGTCTTTTTGTCAGCCAAGGTCATGCCCTTTCCCAGAAAGCGGTAGTTGAACCTCAGGACCTTGCTCACTACCGCATGCTGCGTCTGAGCAGCGTTGTCAGCAGTGATCTGGACGATTCGACCCTGCCTGTACACAGTACGCGATGCTGGTCGACTCCAGACTACCTGCTGTTGCTGGAAATGGCGGCGTTGGGCTTTGGGTGGGCCGCGTTACCCAAGGGGTTGGTCGAGTCCCATGCACAGGGGCGGGTGCATGAGTTGGTCATGAATGGCTGGCCCAAGCAGGTATCGGTGGATGTGGTGTGGTCGCGTAAACAGCCGCTTGGTCCTGCTGCAGCCTGGCTGCTTGAGCGTCTTACACAAACGAATAGATCTTGAAGGATGCGTACTACTCAGGCAGCCGCAAAGAGGAGGAGCATCCAGTAAATCAATCAAAAGAATACAGTGGATCGTAACCTGCCAGTTATCGGCAGAGGGTTCGCTCATCGGCTAAACGAGAACTGTTTGAGGGATGTAATGGACAGAGTAAGTAAGCCGGCTTACGAACCATCCCATTTATAGCCTTCATGAGGGAAAGCCCATGAGCGATCTTGAACTCACTGCACAAATCATCCGCTCGCTGATGAAAGAGCTGCGGGCAGCACGTGATCATGACAGTCAGCAACTGATTGTCAGGCAGTTGCATCGTTTGACCGATCATCTGACTACTGAGAATCGTTATGAAATCAGTCGAATCCTGGCCAAGTCAGAGGCTTACGCCGCTTAACCGCACTGTACCGTTTTGTCAGTCGCTTTGTTCGCGCTGAACATGAGTGTCGCTAGCACAACACCACGAGGGTGTGCCTGTCCCCAGGCGGGACGGCCACCTCTCAGCTAGGTACATTTCAGGACCAATCTGGCTGCGCGGTATGGCTCCAGTTCATCAACTCATGACGCATCGTCCAGTCCGGCTTTTAATCGTGCTGGCCCAACCTCTGCTCTTCCAATCGTCTGAGCCTTGAAGCGGTTGTGTCAACCTGCAGCTATCGGCAAGGTTGTGTTTAACCACATGTATCAAAAAATTTCGTTGCGCCGCAGCGTCTTTGTAGGGCTGATGATATGATTGCGTCTGGATAGCACAACATATCTTCATGGAGCTTTTATGCCGATCAAGGAACTGATCCTGGCCAGCCTCTTGGCTGTGGCCGTTATTCCCGCCGCTTATTCCGCCAACCCACAGCCCGAACCCGTTAGCGCCACGTCTGCCGCGTCGAACGCTCAAGAGATGACAGTGGACCGGTTCCTCAAGTCATTGAACTTCAAGACGGGCAAGATCGTTCTCAATGACAATCTTGCAACGCTTGATCTGCCTAAAGAATTTGTCTTTCTGAACAGCAAGGACGCCGAACGTGTACTGGAAGCCTGGGGCAATCCTCCCAGCCAGAACCCGCCCATGGGGATGGTGATGCCTGCCGGCATTTCGCCCTTCGAGCGCGAGTCATGGGGCATGACAGTCTATTACGAAAAAAGCGGCTACGTATCTGATGAGGATGCGGCTGACATCGACTATGCCGACCTGCTGAAGGACATGCAGCAGGATGTTCGCGATGGCAACAAGGCGCGTCAAGAACAAGGTTATGAGCCGCTTGAGCTGGTAGGCTGGGCTGCTGCGCCGCGTTACGACAAGGAAGGCAAAAAGCTCTATTGGGCTCAAGAGCTCAAGCTGGGCAATGATTCCGAGCATGGCCTCAACTACGATATCCGTGTACTGGGCCGTAAAGGCGTATTGGTGCTGAGTTTCATTGCTGGGATGGATCAGCTACCTCAAATCCAGAAAAGCGCGCCTGCTGTCCTGGCAATGACCAATTTCAATGACGGTAACCGTTACGCCGATTTCAATCCTGACATCGACAAGGTGGCAGCTTATGGCATAGGCGCACTGATTGCAGGCAAGGCGGCGGCCAAGTTGGGAATTCTGGCTGGAGCGCTATTACTGTTCAAGAAGCTATGGATGCTACCCATGCTTCTGATTGGTTGGGTATTCAACCGGTTTCGGGGTAAGAAAAAGAGCGAGCCCGTAGCGCCGACTCCGGTCATGAATGAACCTGAGACGCCAGCCAGGACTGTCATGGACATGAACAGCTCCGAGATAGACGACAAGAAGTAACGCTTAACCTATCCGCCGGATCGGATTCCTGGTCTGGCTGTAGCGTGGCTGGCCATCAAGCAGTCAACGCAATTTCCCTGAATCTATTGAATGACCTACCAGCCAGCAGAACATCCTGCTGGCTGAGTATCGCCGCGCATGCAGTCCGGTGAGTCAATGAAAACAAGAAACGTTGCGCCCTGTTTAATGGTCACTTTGTTCTGCTTGATAGGTTGCACCCATACCTTTGAAGCAAAAGGTAAGACGCAGGTCTATGAAGAGGTTTTCCGACAGACTTTGATAATGCGCATAAAAATCGGCTAAGGACAGGCCCTGCTACCATCCTGTTCGGGCCAACGCCCTGGTGGTACACCTCCATAAGATTGACGGCTGGGACTTTTCGCTCAGCGCGAAGGTGTACCGTTATGCCTATCTCGGTCAGTCATTCACCGTGTCTGGAGAAGAGAGCACGTTACCTTACAATTTGAAGGTGAGTTAGACGCGCCATAACACCCATCTTTTCGAACAGGAAGACCAGGTAGGCTGTACCACTTCAGGCATCTGCTCCCATGAGGTCACTCTACTAGAATGTAAATCCGGCAAATCCCATTCAAGCGGAAGCAAGGGCTATCACAGGCATGAAGATGATGAGCGTTGCGATAAAAAGAGCCGTTACGAAGCAGGCTTTTATTCCAACTGTCCAGGCATAAGGACCGATTTAAATCGGTATAAGACATCCAACTATACCGTTACGGTCGACTTTATGGATTCGAAGAGACCACAAATAAAGCTAGGCCAGTTCACTGGCGAAACGCAGTATATGGCGGACTCTATCGAAACCCTGTGTGAAGGCCACTGCTTCTTGTAGCAAGACAGCCCTGCATTAGAGCGTGTCCGCTAATAAGCTATCGTGAGAACTACATTGAGCCGATGAATCAGGTCTTTTGGAACGCCTGATGATATTGTGGGTCGATGTTACTAAGCGTATCATTTGTGTTACTTAGTTTCCCATCTAAGCTCTGTAGTTCTTCCTGAATAACATATACGCCATACGCGGCCAGTGATGCTGCGGGTTGGTGTGTTGTCGTTTCGGGTCTAGTGGCATTGGATGGCTAAGCTTCAGGCAGGCAGTTCCTAAACTGCCGGACCAAGACTCATCCTGTAAACCAGAAGACTAGATAGTGCTGATGAATACCTCTGTTGATTCACGCGGCGGTGCCTGGCTTGGCGTAATTGCGCTGGCGCTGGCAGCCTTTATCTTCAATACCACTGAATTCGTACCGGTGGCGCTGCTCAGTGACATCGGCAAAACCTTCGAGATGTCGCCAGCTCAGGTGGGCATCATGCTGACCATCTATGCCTGGGTCGTGGCGCTCATTTCGCTCCCCATGATGCTGTTCACGCGTAATATCGAGCGGCGGCGGCTGCTGATTCTGGTCTTTGCGGTATTCGTCGCCAGTCATATCCTGTCGGGCTTCGCCTGGAGCTTTACCGTATTGATTGTGAGCCGTATCGGCATCGCCATTGCACATGCGATCTTCTGGTCTATCACGGCATCATTGGCTGTACGTATCGCCCCTGAAGGCAAGCAGACGCAGGCCTTGAGCCTATTGGCGACCGGTACGTGTCTTGCCATGGTCCTGGGTATTCCGCTAGGGCGGGTGTTGGGAGAAACGTTGGGATGGCGGGCAACTTTCGTGGCGATTGCGGTCTTTGCTACCGGTATAGTGATCTGGCTGGCCAGGACATTGCCGTTGCTGCCAAGCCATAACTCCGGTTCCCTGAGCAGCTTGCCCGTGCTCTTCAAGCGGCCTGCCCTGGTCTGTATCTATATCCTGACAGTGCTCGTGGTAACGGCCCATTTCACAGGTTATAGCTACATTGAGCCCTTCGCTCAGGAGATCGCCCATCTGAGTGGAAACATGACAACGGTTCTGCTGCTCCTGTTTGGTGGCGCTGGTGTCATAGGCTCCGTCCTGTTCAGCCGGTACAGCATCATGTATCCTAACGGCTTTCTGATCTCGGCTATCGCGGGTATCACCATTTCCCTGCTGGTACTGCTGCCGTTCGCCCAGCATGCCTATCTCCTGGGCGGATTGAGTGTTGTCTGGGGCGTTGCCATCATGTGTTTTGGTCTTGCCTTGCAGGCCAAAGTGCTGGCGTTGGCCAAGGATGCCACCGATGTGGCGATGGCTCTGTTCTCAGGTATCTACAATATTGGGATCGGCGGAGGGGCCTTGATGGGAAGTGTCGTAGGGACACAACTCGGGCTCACCCAAATCGGTGTTGTAGGCGGTCTGCTGGCATTTGCCGGTTTGGCGTTCTGCTACATCATGACACTCAAGTTTTCCAAGCAGCTCAACGCCAATCCGCTATAAACAAGTGATGTGCCGAGGTGCCTGCTGGCTCTCGGCACATCACTGCTAACGGCCACGCGCCGAGCGAGACGCGCGTCTTCCTTCTGCTTCTCCCTGCTTTTCACGTCCGCTCTGATTCCCTCGTCCCAGGCTTGAACGACGAGGGCGTTTGCGCCTGGAAAGCTCACGTGTAATGGCTTCGTTCAGCAAGGTGCGGTGCTCTTCACCACGCTCGATGTCCGGGAAATATTCCGGCAATGTACGTGCAAGGTGCAGGTAGGTCTCCACGATATGCAGCGAGCTTTCCAGCGTTGCAAGATCTGATTCGAGAATCAGGCGTGGCAGCTCAATGACCTTTTCTTGGGCAACCTTTTTCAACCAGTGTTGTGCAAAGCTGCTGGCAGGGCTTTCCAGGCCTCCCCGAATAGGAGTGCAGGCGAAAATCCAGCGTAGCCAGAGGGGAATGCGTGGATCATCGATTGCCTTGATCCAGTCAGCCAGCTCATCGGGCAATACAGATACAAACGCATCGCCATAATTGATGTTTCGGTTGAACGTCAGCCACGCTCTGAGCAGGCTGGGTTCATTCATCAGCTCGGAAATGGCTTTCAGGTGATTGATAGAAGGCCGCACCTGAAACTGAGACAAGTCTACTGGCTTGTCGGGACTGTTGAACAACCGTTTGATGGACTTGAGTACGTGTGGCTCCAAGGCAGTGATAACGCCTTCGTCATGATGGCCAAAGCGTCCGGCGCGCCCGCCAATCTGCTTGACCTCCTGTACGTTGAGCTGCCGCACCTGAATGCCGTCAAACTTTTCATCCGTGTAAAAGCACAGGGTATGGGCCGGTAGGTTAAGGCCCATGCCCACCGCATCGGTTGCTACCATGATGTCTGCTTCACCTTCGCGAAACCGGCGTGCCTGTTCGCGCCGTACCTCTGGAGACAAGGCACCGTAAACCACCGAAACCGTTTTGCCTGTCATCTCCAGCATTGCCTTGAGATCCAGCACCGTACGACGGCTGAAAGCCACCAGCATCGATCCGGGCTCCAGGTTCTTCAGGCTGGTGGAGTGTCTCGAAACCTCGACAGGGGAGAGCCGCTTGGTGCGCTTGATGATCAGGCGGTCTTCGCACAAGTCGCATAGCGTTTTCAGTGACGGCTCGATCAGCGGCGGTCCAGTCATGATCAACTCAGGCGTATAGGCGCTGACGAGCGCGTCTACCCAGGCCCAGCCTCGCTGTGAGTCGGCCATCATCTGCACTTCATCCACCACGACCACATCCCAGCGCTTCTGGCGAAAGCGTGCAAACTCCTCAACCGTGCAGCAAAAATGCGTCGCACCTTCCCGGATAATTTCTTCTTCACCGGTTACAAGCGAGCAAGGAATGCCCATGGACTCGATGCGCTCCTGATTTTCCAGGGCCATCAGGCGCAGCGGTGAAAGGTAGATACCGTGGGTAACCGAAGTCATCGCTTCTATGGACTGGTGCGTTTTGCCACTGTTGGTAGGGCCGAGTAGGGCAATCCACTTACGCGTTAATTGGCGAGCCGGATACAGCTTGTGATAATGCAAAAAGCGAGGATCGTTCTGCAGGAGCGTAGCGAAGGCCATTTTCTCCTTGTAGTTGCGCAACGTGTTGCGAATCGTCTTGCGCAGCCGCCCAGTATCCTGCATGAACAGCTCTGTCAGTCGATGTTGACCCAGTTGCAGCAGGTCGAAGTCGCCAGCTTCTTCAAGGACCATATTGAACTTGGCCAGAACTTCCTGCCGGTCTTCATCCTTCAGGGTCAGGACCTCTTCCTCGCTGAGAATATGGCCTTGGTTTGCCGGTATCCGGCGCTGTATATCCAATGCCAGATCGCCGTGGCGCAACTCAACTACAAAGCGCAGCTCATGGCGAACCTCATTAATGATCTCGACCGCATGTTCCAGAAAGTCATCAATACGTGAAAGCTCCGGCCGTAGCCGCTCAAGCACTTCTAGTCGATCGTCTTCGCTCATTTCCCTGAACGGGCGCTCCAGGATGCGTAGCCGCTCCTGCACATAATGCTCCATAGCTTGCCGAGTCTGATCCTCGAATGCCTCATGAGAATCACTGTCTTCCAGGCGTAACGTCCACTCTGGCTCGATCAAGAGCTGTACTGAGCCCAACGAGACGATCTTTTCAGCGCCAAAAATATCAATAAGGCACCTATAGTCGCTGCTGTCGCGTAACAAGATACGCCCTAGCAACCGCTCTGGATCAGGCTCATCCATAGTCGCCTCGATGGTGCCGGCATCTAGCCCTAACCAGAAACCCTTAGCGGCACGACCCAGGTTGGGAATGGCATACCCGATATAGGGCTTATACCACTCTTCCTGATGATGCTTCTTGGGGGTGAAATCGGGATACCGCCCGGTTGCCCACTCAATAAACCGCTTGAGACGTTCAAGGCGGAGCGCTTTACGCTGTCTATAGTCACCTTTAGGCATTGCAGGGACTTCCCGAAAATCAGTGAGTTATGACGTTAGGACAAGATTGTGCGGTCTTTGGTCGTTTCATGCGACTGATGGAGGGCTGAGGAAGAGAGCAAGCAACTGAGCAGCTCATCACAAATGTGATGTTAGGGTGCCATCTTCAAGAACGGCTCAACTATCGCTGCACTCAAACCTTTGTATGCAGTAAGACCTGATCCAGCCAGTGCTTTTGCTTTCCAAAAACTAAGGGTTGCCTGAATAGATGCACGCCGCGATTGGATAACCAGGCGCAGCATTTACAGGCAGACCAATAATAAAGAAGGGTTCAAGCATGCTTATCGATTCAAAACGTTTGCTGCTGTTCTTCTGTCTGCTAGTGGGTTGCGTGGCCTGCCAGGATAAAAAAGCGGAGGCCGTTCCAATCAAGGAGGCGAAGCAAGCGCCCAAGCCATTCGAACAGAAGGGCAAAGCTTCATACTACTCCCAGAAGTTTCATGGCAGAGAAACGGCCAGCGGTGAGACATTCAATAACAACACGCTGGTCGCTGCCCATAAAACGCTTCCTTTGGGCTCCAAAGTACGTGTCACCAACCTGGAAAACAACAAACAGGTGGTGGTGCGGATTACCGACCGGGGCCCCTTTATTCGTGGCCGCATTATCGACTTGTCTCGCGCTGCGGCTAAGCGGGTCGATCTTGTAGAAGACGGCACAGGGCCAGTCAAGATCGAGCGAATTGATTAAAACTCAGAGGTGTAGGACCTAGGGCATTTGCTCAAAGAAAGCCTTAAGCAAACGCCCTCAAAACTGTATTCAAATGTCAGCGCAGCGCTTTAATTGCAGCGCCCAAGAATGCATAGGTCTCCATTTCCTGCTTATCCATTTCGGGTTTAGGCCAAGCGCTCCACACCACGGCAACGACACCTTCCTTACGGTTGATATACAAGAACTGCCCAAAGATCCCTTGTGCCTCGAACGCTCCGCCCTCATGGCCGGGCAGGGCGTGGGTGCCTACAGGGAATGTCCACCATTGATAACCATAACCCAAGGGATACTCGCCCTCGTATAGCTTTCCGGGAGCCAGATAGGATGCTGGGTCTACACGAGTCGCCTGATCAATCCAGCCCGCCGGCAGGATACGCTCACCGTTGATCACACCATCATTGAGAATGAATTGCCCAAAACGACCATAATCCCTCAAGGTAGCCGAGAAGCCGCTGCTGCCGATTTCCTGGCCTGCTCTCGCGTCGAGCTGCCAAAAGGCGTCGCGCTCCATACCCATACGTGCCCAGATACGCTCGGAGAGATAGTCACTCGTAGTCATGCCCGTTACGGCATGAACCAACTCACTCTGAAGGTGCGACTCACCGGTGCTGTACTTGAAGGCTGTACCGGGCGCCGAGGCACGCTTGAGTCCTGACAATTGCTTTAACAATTCGCCGGGCTTATTAGCGAGCTGAAGCTCAAACATTCGACGCCGATCCGACGTGGGATCACGATAGGTTTCGTTCCAGGCAGCCCCTGAACTCATCTGCAATACCTGCTCTATCGTCACGTTGTCATAGGCGCCACCCGATAGTTGTGGCAGATAACGTGCAATAGGCTCCTTCACACTCTTGATTCGCCCCTGTTGTACCGCCGCTCCAACAAGGGAAGAGGAGATGGATTTCACTACGCTGAATGACGTCCAGCGCGTCTCTTCTGTATTTCCCAGGCCGTACCGCTCAAGAGCGATTCTGCCGTTCTTGATGATCAACAACCCACCCACGTGATTGCGTTGCATGAACTCATCAACACCCAGCGTGCCATCATCCGTTTGGTAGTGCACATTGATCTCGTGCTGGCGTGGCAGCGGATAAACTGCCGGACCGCGGTGTACCTCACGCGTGAAGAAGAGCTGATCCATATGCCGATACGTTCCGGGCTGGTAAGCCGGCGGTAAATCATAAAGATCTTGAGCGCGCCCGATTAGTTCGTGTTTGGACGTTTGGGTATCGGCCTGTGGCGTAGAGCAGCCCGCCATAAAAAGGGCAAGAAGGGAGAGGGCGGCAGTCTTTGGAATAATTGTCATGACTAGTCTCGCAGTGGCTATGGAGTAGGCCCGCGTAAAGCGCAGCGGTAACGGCTGACTGCTAAGAGCTGACTACAAGCGGGACGGTTCCTGAGAAGGTGTGACAAATACCGTAGGATGGGTTGAGCGGAGCGATATCCATCCCTTGTTAAGTAGGACCATCCTCACTTAATTGATTAAGTGAAATTTAGATGCGCTGCAGAATGATTGCCGAGGGACATGCCGCTCGGATCTAATAAGCTAGTCCCGTATAGGGAAACTAAAAGCAACAGAAGAAGGCTTAATGATTAGTTTTTATAAAAAGCCCCGCAATAGGCGGGGCTTTTATTGGCTTGCTTCTAACACCTATACCGGCGTAAGACCAATTTTTGCTGGGGCAAGAGGCTATCAATCCCAGCTCAACGCCCCGCCAGTCTGATACTCAATCACACGCGTCTCGAAGAAGTTCTTCTCTTTCTTCAAGTCCATGATTTCGCTCATCCACGGGAAGGGGTTAGTAGTACCGGGGTACTCTTCCTTTAGACCGATCTGGGTCAAACGGCGGTTGGCGATGAACTTCAGGTAGTCTTCCATCATGGCCGCGTTCATGCCCAGTACGCCGCGGGGCATGGTGTCGCGCGCGTATTCGATCTCGAGCTGCGTGCCCTGGAGAATCATCTGGGTGGCTTCGTCCTTCATCTGGGCATCCCACAGGTGCGGGTTCTCGATCTTGATCTGGTTGATCATGTCGATGCCAAAGTTCAGGTGCATGGACTCGTCACGCAGGATGTATTGGAACTGCTCGGCAGTGCCGGTCATCTTGTTACGACGGCCCATGGAAAGGATCTGGGTGAAACCGCAGTAGAAGAAGATACCTTCTAGTACGCAGTAGTACGCGATCAGGTTCTTGAGGAACTGACGATCCGTCTCGGGTGTGCCGGTCTTGAATTCCGGATCGGAGATGGAGCGGGTGTACTTCAGGCCCCAGGACGCTTTCTTCGCGACCGACGGAATCTCGTGGTACATGTTGAAGATTTCACCTTCGTCCATGCCTAGGGATTCGATGCAGTACTGGTATGCGTGGGTGTGGATCGCCTCTTCGAACGCTTGGCGCAGGATGTACTGGCGGCACTCGGGGTTAGTGATCAAGCGGTATACGGCCAGTACCAGGTTGTTGGCAACCAGCGAGTCGGCGGTGGAGAAGAAGCCCAGGTTACGCTTCACGATACGGCGCTCGTCCTCGGAAAGACCGTCAGCGCTCTTCCACAGGGCGATGTCCCCTGTCATGTTGACTTCCTGCGGCATCCAGTGGTTGGCGCAGCCATCCAGGTACTTCTGCCAGGCCCAGTCGTACTTGAAGGGTACGAGCTGGTTCAGGTCGGCGCGGGCATTGATCATTTGCTTGTCGCCTACCTGTACACGGGCAGCGGAGCCTTCCAGATCATCCAGGCCTTCTTGAATGTCGAGATCGTTCAGTGCGGCCTTGGCGCGGGCTACGGCGTCAGAGTCGGCGGCATCTACGGCGCGTGCTTCGTTGGCAGCAGCACCGCCTACGCTATCCAGTTTTTCCAGCGGCATGTCGCCGTCCTGCTGTGCAGTGGCAGGGGTGGCGGTTGCTTCTTCGTCTTTGTCGAATTCGTCCCAGCTCAGCATGGTGTGTTCTCCTGCTTGAGGACCGGCACTCGGCCAGTCGGTAAAATCTAGATGTCTTTTAGAGTGCACATGGGGCACGGTGTTTGATCGGACGTCACACGTTTAAGCAGCGGATGACCGCACTATGTGGTTACGCCCCAATCATGCCTGCTCTGCCAAGGTGAGCCCCTGTAATCATGCTCAAGGCAGGGACAGGCCAATCGGTCTCGTGAGGCCGACTTTCGGTACTTGTTGTGTTTGGATTTACGTTCGGGGAGGGTGGTAAACCCCCTCCCCGAATCCTCTCCGAAGAGAGGGCTTATGGCTTACTGACAGGCTTCGCAGTCGGGGTCGTCGATGCTGCAGGCCTTGGGCACTGGTGCCGGAGCCGGAGCGGGTGCTGCCTCGGCTTTTTGTGCTGGCGCCGGTGAGGCACTGGCTTGTACGCCGGTGATCGGATCCGCACTAACGGCATTCAGCTTGCCGGTGTTGATGGTGGACTTCTCGGTGCTGGTAGCAGCCAGGGCACGGAGGTAATAGGTGGTCTTCAGACCACGGAACCACGCCATGCGATAGGTTACGTCCAGCTTCTTGCCCGAGGCGCCAGCGATGTAGAGGTTCAGGGACTGCGCCTGATCGATCCACTTCTGACGGCGGCTCGCTGCTTCCACGATCCAACGGGTTTCGACTTCAAACGCGGTAGCGTACAGGTCCTTCAGGTCTTGCGGGATGCGCTCGATCTGCTGGACGGAGCCGTCGTAGTACTTGAGGTCGTTGACCATGACTGGATCCCACAGGCCGCGTGCTTTCAAGTCACGCACCAGGTAGGGGTTGATCACGGTGAACTCGCCCGACAGGTTCGATTTCACGTACAGGTTCTGGTAAGTCGGCTCGATGGACTGCGATACGCCGGTAATGTTGGCGATGGTTGCAGTCGGCGCGATGGCCATGATATTCGAGTTACGAATACCTTTCTTGACGCGCTCGCGAATCGGCGCCCAATCCAATGTCTCGGACAGGTCGACTTCAATGTACTTGGAGCCACGCTCTTCGATCAGCATCTTTTCAGAGTCGATCGGCAGAATGCCCTTGGACCACAGCGAGCCTTCGAACGTCTCGTAGCTACCACGCTCGTCGGCCAGGTCACAGGACGCCTGGATCGCAAAGTAGCTGATCGCTTCCATGGACTTGTCGGCGAACTCGACGGCGGCATCTGAACCATAGGCGATGTGCTGGAGGTACAGCGCGTCCTGGAAGCCCATGATGCCCATGCCCACCGGGCGGTGCTTCAGGTTGGAGTTGCGAGCCTGAGGAACCGAGTAGTAGTTGATGTCGATAACGTTATCGAGCATGCGCACGGCAGTCTTTACGGTACGGCCGATCTTCTCGATGTCCAGCTTGCCTTCAACGATGTGGTTCACCAGGTTGATCGAACCCAGGTTACATACAGCGATCTCGTCCTTGTTGGTGTTCAAGGTGATCTCGGTGCACAGGTTGGAGCTGTGAACCACGCCCACGTGCTGCTGCGGGCTGCGCAGGTTGCATGGGTCCTTGAAGGTCAACCAGGGATGGCCGGTTTCGAACAGCATGGACAGCATCTTGCGCCACAGATCCTTGGCCTTGATGGTCTTGTACAGCTTGATCTTGCCGTATTCGATCAGGGCTTCGTAATATTCATAACGCTCTTCAAATGCCTTGCCGTACAGGTCGTGCAGATCCGGTACATCGGAAGGGGAGAACAGAGTCCAGTTGCCGTCATCGAATACACGCTTCATGAACAGATCCGGAATCCAGTTCGCGGTGTTCATGTCGTGAGTACGGCGGCGGTCGTCACCGGTGTTCTTGCGCAGCTCGAGGAACTCTTCGATATCCAGGTGCCAGGTTTCCAGGTACGCGCAGACGGCGCCCTTGCGCTTGCCTCCCTGGTTTACCGCAACAGCGGTGTCGTTCACTACTTTCAGGAACGGAACAACGCCTTGGGACTTGCCGTTGGTGCCCTTGATGTAGGAGCCCAATGCACGTACCGGAGTCCAGTCATTACCCAGGCCGCCCGCAAACTTGGACAGCATGGCGTTATCGTGAATCGCGCCGTAGATGCCCGACAGATCATCCGGGACGGTAGTCAGGTAGCAGCTGGACAGCTGTGGGCGCAGGGTGCCGGCGTTGAACAGGGTCGGTGTGGACGCCATGTAGTCAAAGCTGGACAGCAGATTGTAAAACTCGATTGCACGCGCTTCCTTGTCAGCTTCCATGTGGGACAAGCCCATGGCGACGCGCATGAAAAACAGCTGCGGCAGCTCGAAGCGGGTACCGTTGCTGTGCAGGAAGTAACGGTCGTACAGCGTCTGCAGGCCGAGGTAGGTGAACTGGCCGTCACGCTCGTGGTTGATTGCCTTGCCCAGCTTTTCCAGGTCGAAGCTTGCCAGTTTAGGGTCCAGCAGCTCCAGCTCTACGCCTTTGGCAACGTAGGCGGGCAGGGCCTTGGCATACAGGTCGGCCATCTCATGGTGAGTGGCGCTTTCTGCAACGCTTAGGAAGGACAGGCCTTCAGCACGCAGGCTGTCGAGCAGTAGGCGGGCTGTAACGAAGGAGTAATTCGGCTCACGCTCAACCAGCGTACGCGCCGTCATGACCAAGGCGGTATTAACGTCTTTTTCGGCTACGCCGTCGTACAGGTTCTTTAGTGTTTCGCGCTGGATCAGCTCGCCGTTGACTTCGGCCAGGCCTTCACATGCTTCGGAGATGATGGTGTTTAGACGACCCATGTCCAGCGGAAGCAGAGTACCGTCAGCCTTGGTTACGCGGATGCTTGGATGCGGCTCTGCCACTTCAGCAACGGCGCGCTTGCGCTCTTGGGCGCGTGCTTCGCGATAGATCACGTAATCACGAGCTACTTTTTGTTCGCCGGCACGCATCAGGGCCAATTCGACCTGATCCTGAATTTCTTCGATGTGAATCGTACCACCGGAAGGCATGCGACGCTTGAAGGTCGCTGTGACCTGCTCGGTCAGACGCTTTACCGTGTTATGGATACGTGAGGAAGCCGCAGCAGTACCACCTTCAACAGCCAGGAATGCCTTGGTGATGGCAACGGTGATCTTGTCGTCAGTGTAGGGAACGACTGTGCCGTTACGCTTGATGACACGCAGTTGGCCGGGAGCAGTGGCCTTGACGTCCAGGTTGTTGTCGTCGGCCGGGAAGCCGTCGGTCGTTGCTTTCTCGCGGGACAGATCAGTCTGCATGCGGGTTCGTCTCCTAACGTTATAAGTACGATGGAGCCTCTACGGCTCCTATCTTTAAGCGTTTTGCAAAACGGCGCCGGGTTGGCTTTGCAAAACGCTCACACCAGACACGGCTTATGGCCAGGCCCGTTAATCACTCAAACATGAGCCATAAAGCGTTAAAGGCTCAAAAAACGATTCAATACCAGCCAGCGGCTAACCACATCATGTAGTGGTAGGGGCTGTATGGGCTTCGGGGAGGAATAGCGGGTTGGCTGGTCTCCGAAGCTGCGTCAATCGTCATTGAAAAAGAGCTTCGACCAACCGGAGGCTGAACGCTTGACGGATTGACAAGTTTTACATTGTCTAGTGTCCGGTTGCTCGGCGAACCCCAATATATAGGGATGTTCGTTAAAGCGAGGTACAAGATAATGCGCTAGCGGCTGCTTTGCAAGTTGATAAAACGCCACAGCCTGTGGATAAAAAGTGGGTAATTTTGGGATATGTCGACGCAGGTCGCATGGCTTCTGAGGTTCGCCGTCAGTCGCGTTTTCCGCATCTTTTCGTCAGAGCAGCCAAATGAAATTTCGTTCAAACGTTAACACTATATGTAGTGGTGCTTTTATGACCGGATGCGATAGAGGTAAGCAAGAGAAGTCAAGTAGAAAAACGCTTCTTTAAGGATGATAAATGAGTCCCGCTAAGGGACGGGACGAGTCTTCTGACGAAGGATGTAGATTGTCACGCAGGCCGAGCTGACCACCATGAACACGCGTGCCCAGAAATAGGGTACTAGCCAGCTGGAGACTCCAATGCTGATCCACATGGTGAAAATGGCGTAGATTTTTCCCTTGAGCGGAATCCCTTCACCTTCCAGATAATCCTTGATCCAGGGGCCTAGCCGAGGATGGTTGACCAGCCAGCCATAGAAGCGCTCCGAGCTGCGCATAAAGCAGCCCGCTGCGAGGAGGAGAAAAGGGGTGGTTGGTAGAAGAGGCAGAAAAATGCCAATCACGCCCAAGGTAACACTGACCCAGCCCAGCGTCAGCAGGCTATAACGGACCCAGGGCCGCCGGCTGACGCGTACATCTCGTTCAGGCATTCGATGTTGAGAGCCTCAGTGACGAGGCTTTAGCAACGCTGGCTTTTCTTCAGGGGCATGGCACAGCAGGAACAGCTGCGTCAGGATTTCCGGAATCTGCGAAACCATGTTGTCGACCAGTTCAGGGTCTTTAGCGATATCGCTGAATTCAGCCTGTTCTTCGAAAAGGCCTGAACCAACCATGATGGGCAACAGTAGCTCGCTGACTTCTTCCTCGGCCTGCTCGAACCAGACGGCTTCACGCAGGAAGACGCCTTCCATGAATCCGATACACCAGCCGCGCAGGTCGGAGTCATCTGGATCGTCGCCTAGCTCCAGGTCGCATGGAAGCTCAAGCTCTTCATCGCTGCCCAGTATGCGCAGGATATGCGCCTTGAGCTGGACAAGCGTGGATTCGATTTCTTCGCGCTGTGCATCGCTGGTGTAATGCGGCGGCTCGGCGAAAAGGGCATCGATCCATTCACGCTCGGGTACGTCTTCCGGGCAAATGGCCAGAGCGGTTAGATAACCGTGCGCTGCGATATAGTCGAGCGCTTCCTCATGCAGGTCGTCCGCATCAAGAAACTCACGGAGACGGGACAGTTGTTCAGCGAAGGACATCGGTTACTTACCTCGGAAAACGGGCTGGATATACGATAAAGGCAGTCGCGTTACGATGATGTTCCCGCAAATCGCCTATTGGGTTCCATATTGTTCACATGCTGAACTCGGGAAAGCCACACGGACGACGTGCATGGTGTCACGTTCTGCAACTGCCTCAACGAAGCCGATTGTAGACGAGCCGGTGCGCCGCGGCAAAAGGCACGTCATTAATCTAGCCAATCTGGCCCTTCTATCAGGGCTTTGTTACAGCCTTGGGCATTGAGTGACGGATAACCGGGCGTTTCTTGTCAGTGCCCGTATAATGCGCGCCATCAAATGGAGGCAGCATGTTCGATCAAGCTTTGCGTATTCTTAAAGACGTCTTTGGTTATGACGCGTTCCGTGGCAATCAGGCCCGGATCATCGAGCGCGTTGCCAACGGCGGAGATGCGCTAGTGCTCATGCCTACAGGTGGCGGCAAATCCCTGTGTTATCAGGTACCCGCCTTGTTGCGTGAGGGGCTGACCGTTGTCGTCTCGCCACTGATCGCCTTGATGGATGATCAGGTTGCGACGTTGGATGAACTAGGCGTGCCAGCGGTCGCGCTCAATTCGACGCTTTCGCCCGAGGCACAGCGCGATATTGCTGCACGGCTTGAGCGCGGCGAGATCAAGCTCTTGTACCTGGCGCCGGAGCGTTTGGTGCAGCCGCGCATGCTGAATTTCCTGCAGCGACTCGGCAACATTGCACTGTTCGCCATCGACGAGGCGCACTGCGTTTCCCAGTGGGGGCACGATTTTAGGCCAGAGTATCTGCAGCTTGGCCAATTGGCAGAGCAGTTTCCCGATGTGCCACGCATTGCCTTGACCGCTACGGCAGACATGCGGACCCGGGATGAAATGATTCAGCGACTGCATCTGCAGAATGCCGAGCAGTTTCTATCCAGTTTTGACCGACCCAACATTTTCTACCGTATTGTTCCCAAGGAGCAGCCTCGCAAGCAGCTGTTATCGTTTCTGACGCAGCATCGGGGTGATGCGGGCATTGTTTACTGCATGTCGCGTAAAAAGGTCGAGGAGGTAGCCGAGTACCTTTCCGCGCAGGGTTTTCCCGCCTTGCCTTACCATGCAGGGCTTTCCAACGAACTGCGTGCGTTTAACCAGAAACGTTTCCTCAACGAGGAAGGGCTCATCATGGTCGCGACTATTGCCTTTGGCATGGGCATCGACAAGCCGAACGTCCGCTTTGTCGCGCACCTGGATCTGCCCAAAAGTCTGGAGGCGTATTACCAGGAGACTGGACGAGCAGGGCGGGATGGTTTGCCCTCTGATGCCTGGATGGCTTATGGATTGCAGGATGTCCTGCTGCTTCGCCAGATGATGCAAAGCTCCGAAGGGGATGAGCGTCATAAGCGCGTAGAGCGAAACAAACTCGAAGCCATGCTGGCATTGTGCGAAGAGACACGCTGCCGCCGGCAGGTACTGCTGGCCTATTTCGATGAAACATTGCCTGAGCCCTGTGGGCATTGTGATAATTGTGTAGACGGTGTCGAAACTTGGGATGCCACTCAGCCGGCTCGGCAGGCATTGTCAGCCATCTATAGAAGCGGTCAACGGTATGGCGTAGGTCATCTGGTCGATATCCTGCTGGGGCGGGAAAATGACAAGATCAAAAGTCTGGGGCATGAGCGTCTGGCTGTTTTCGGCCTTGGTAAATCGCTGGCTGAAGATGAATGGCGAACCCTCTTTCGTCAGCTGGTAGCACGTGGTTTCGCTGACGTGGATGTAGACGGCTTTGGTGGTCTTCGCCTAACGGAGGCATGCCGTCCGCTTCTGCGTGGGGAAACGACGCTCGAGCTACGCCGCGATCCCAAGCCGCAGCGAACACGCGGTAACAATTCCGGCCCCAGCGCAGCCAGCCAATTGGTACGCTCTGAAGAGCGTCAGCAGTGGGAGGCCCTGCGTACGCTGCGTCGGAAACTGGCAGAAGAGCACGGAGTGCCTCCTTATGTCATTTTCCCGGATGCAACCTTGTTGGAAATGTTGCGGGGACAGCCACGAACCTTGCACGATATGGGGCGTATCAGTGGTGTGGGCGCGCGGAAGCTTGAACGGTATGGCCAGGCTTTTCTTGATGTGCTGACAGACGCCCCAGCAGCACTGGAGCCTATTGCCGATGTTCGTCATGAGGTCATTACCCTGGTCCGTGCGGGTATGACGCCTCCGCAAATCTCACGGCAGCTTTCCTGCTCTGAGAAAAATGTGTACAGCATTCTAGCGGAGGCCATTGCACGACAGCAGCTTTCACTGGAGCAGGCGCTTGAGCTGCCCGATGATCTTGTAGGCGAAATCCAGGATGCGTTTTTGGAGGAAGAGGGCGACTTGCCTCCAGCAGCAGCGCTGGCGGATCGATTCGCTGATCAGGTGCCTGTCGGTGTTTTGTACTGCATAAGGGCTGCACTGGCTGCAGAGCTTGCGGAGTAAAGAGAGATAAGCTGCCAAATGTACTGATTGCGGGGATAAATTCACTACCAAAACTAGATTGTAGGCTGTTTAATAGCTAAACAATAATAACCGTCAAAACGATAAGGTCATTGGTCCATGCCGCAAAACGATCCCCATCTCTTTGGTCGCCAGCTTTTCCATGTTTCGCGTGCCTGGCGGGCAGAGCTTGATCGCCGTCTGAGCCATCTGGGTTTATCCCAGGCGCGCTGGCAGGTCTTGCTGACCCTTGCACGCATGAAGGATCAGCATCCTACTCAACGAGAACTGGCCCAAAGTGTCAGTGTAGAGGGGCCAACATTGGCTCGTCTTTTGGACGGACTTGAAGCTCAAAAACTGGTGCGCCGAGTGGCGGTGAGTGAAGATCGTCGAGCCAAGCGCATCATGCTGACAGCTGCCGCTGGCCCGCTTATTGAAAAGATCCAGGCCATTGCGGATGAGCTGCGTGAAGAGTTGCTGGCGGGTATTGATGACTCCGCGATTGATATTTGCCAGCAAGTCCATCAGAAAGTACTGGCCAACCTCGAAAAACGAGGCCAGTAATCGGAATCTTCGCGGCTCCGCTGAGGGCCGCGTCGTATCGGTTTGTTCCTCTATACTTTCAGTGCTACTTTTTTTAATAGCGCTCGCTAGTCGATTTTCTAAACTTTCTACGAGCGCAGCCGTTGCCGTTGTCAGGGCGGTAATTTTTTATTTGCAGTTAGGGCGCTGAATGGCCACGAAAAACGTTAATCGTTTTCGAACTCTCGTAATGGTATCCGGCCTGGTGCTGGGCGTTGGCAGCAACTCTGTCTTTGCGGTCGGGCTGGGCAACATCACGCTTCAGTCTTCCCTCTATCAGCCTCTTAGCGCGCGTATCGAGCTGGTGGATGTCGGTGAGCTTGAGGCCAGCGATTTTCACATCGGCCTTGCGTCTAATGACGAGTTTGCGCGTTCTGGCCTCGATCGTACTCAGTTCATGAGCGACATGCACTTCACGCCAGTGATTGAGCCGGGCGGCAGGAGTTATATTCGCGTCACATCGACCCGTCCGGTTAGCGAGCCTTATTTGAGTTTTCTGGTTGGTCTTGAGCTGCCCGGCGGGCGTCAGTTGCGTGAGTTCACTGTGCTGATAGATCCGCCCGGCTATCAGGTGCCTGCAAGCCCTGCGGTGAGCCGGAGCAACAGCTATGCACAGGTAGAGGTATCACGTCCTGCTGCACCCCGTGCTTCGAGGCCGTCTACGCCTCCTGCGCCTACACTGAGACCAGGCCTTCAGGCAGGTGCTGCTACCTACACGACACGCGCAAACGATACGCTCTGGCAGATTGCACAGAAGCTGGTTCGCCAGGCGGGTAAAGGCTCTGTTCAGCAAATGATGGGGGATTTGTATTCGCTGAATACCAATGCATTTGCCGCGGGCGACATGCACCGGCTCAGGGTAGGGCAAACGTTACGTCTTCCTGCCGACTTTTCTACTCCTGTAGCAGGGGCTGAACAAAACGGCGCATCGATTGCTGCTCCGGCGCAAAATCCTCCTCGTGAACAGTCCTTACCGTCAGAGTCGCCCACGAACATTGCCCCGGTACAGGCTGGAGTGGAGCAGACAGTACCTACGGCGGTTGCTCAGCAGGATCAGCTTCTGCTTCGTATGGCTCAGCTGCAAACTCAATTGGAGCAACTCCAGGCTCGTCTGGATGAAACCGTAAGGGATAAGGATAACCAGATCGCAGCGTTGCAGCAGGAGGTTGCTCAGCTGCGTACCTCTGAAAAAACAAGCGATATACCCTCGCCAGCGGATCCGTCTTTGGCGCCGCCCCCGTCAACTCTTTCCGACGGTGATATAAGGGTAGCTCGGGCGCCGTCTGAAGATCCTTCACAGGCACCCACCATTGCTCCGTCTGCTCCAGCTACGCTGCCTGAACAGAGCGCTTCGCAGACCCTAAGCCCTCTTGTCGCACCGTCACCGGTGCAAGCCGGCGCAGAGCAGGAAAAAGACTGGTCATCCTATTATTTATGGCTGGTTCCTGTAGCCGCCTTGCTGGCAGCAGCCGTCATTGCGTTACGTCGTCGACGTACACGGGAGGAATCGGCAGTTGCTGTAGTGACTGGTGTACCTGAAGGGGACGAGCCCGATCATGACGGTCATGCTCTTGTGCCGCTTGTCGAGCCAGCGGTTATAGCTAGCCGTGTGGAACCGCATGATGCTGAGCCTCAGATACCTGTTTCACCCCAGCAGGCCACGCCCAAGGCTGACGATGAATTTCTGGGACGTGCCGAAATTTACCTGGCTTATGGACGCTATAACCAAGCTCGTGAGGTGCTTGAGGAAGGCATCGCCGAGCAGCCTGGCCGCCTGGATCTGCGCATGATGCTGCTCCAAGTGCTGGCTGCTTTAGGTGAGAGAAAGCTGTTCGCCGTTCAAGAGGCGGCCGTTCGTGAATTGGGTGGCGATACGCAGGCAATCGATCAGCTAAAGGCACTCCTTCCAGGCATGATCGAGGAATCGGCTGAGGAGCAGAGCGTCAAAGCTGAGGAGGAACCTCTGGAGGTTTCTCTTGATCTGCCCGACGATCTGGAAGAGGAGTGGAAACCTCAGCTTGACTTGAAAGCTGACGAAATGAAGCCCACTCAAGCCGATATCGAAAATTTCGATCTGGATTTACAGGACCTCAGTTTTGATGACGCTATTGCCCTTACAGAGCTGCTAGACGCTGAGCAAGGACATGAAAAAGCCAAGCCTGCTGAGGCGCTGGACGATGATTTTCCTTATACGTTAGGAGAGTTGCCATCAGTGGATGAGCTGGACATGACGCTGGACGAGCATTTCGCCAGCCATGTGCCGAGCGCCTCGGTGGCAGACAATGAGCTGAGCGATTATCCAGCCAGCCCTCTGTTGCAACAGGCGAAATCCTGCATGGCCCAAGGCGATATGCGGGCAGCCAGCGCTATTCTTCAGCGGATCCTCAATGAAGGAAACGATGCACAGCGCCATGAGGCAGAGGTACTGCTGGCGCGCATTGCTTGATGCGCGCTGTAGACGTCTAATTTGAGCCTTAGAAGTTATTTCCAAGATTCAGGTAAACCGCTCGTTGGCCGTCATCATTTAATCCATAGCTAAAGTTAAGCGGCCCCAGGGGAGTATCGAATCCTAGGAAAATACTACCTGCGGTGATTGAGCCGCTGTCATAGTTATTTCCATTGTTCCAGATACGCCCTTGCTCAAGACTTCCTCCGAGATAAACAGGGAAGTCGAGCGGTAGGAGTGAGCGCTCTGTCATCCGACGATAATAGATCAGCCGCCCCAACGTGTAATTCTGGCCAGACAGGGCATCCTGTCGATAACCGGAAAGTTGCCTTGCGCCGCCCAAGAGATAGCTGCTGGTTACCGTGTCAATATCGTTGAACGTTCGGCCGTAATAACCACCTAGAACTACAGTGTCTTGGCCAAACGTTAACGCCTTGTCTAATTTGAACTCCATCTGCTGGTAACGCTCATCCGAGCCAAGGCTGGTATCAAATTGGCGAAGGGTTACAGAAATATCTTCTCCCTCATTGGGAAAGTCCACATTATCCATGGTATCGAATGAGTATTTCAGCTCATAAAAGCCTTCACTAAAGGTATCGGTCGGGAGATTCGAATTGCCGATATGGACCTTCGTTTTACCCCAGCGCTGACCAATGCCAAAGCGGATCTCGCCATTGTTGTTGATCTGTCTCCCCACATTAAATCCGTACCCATACCGCTCACGACGATATTCAGCTATAGGATCATTATCCTGGACGGCTTCGATGTTTTGTGCGTCCGCACTCAGATAGGGCGCAAAGAAATATCGTGAGCCTACATCCAGCGGCTGATAGAACTCTGTGTAAAGTTCTTGTTTGTCGCCAACCTGAAGGCGGGTCAGCCATTCGGCGCCTAATTTATTGATGCCGTTTATCCGATAGCTGGCGCCTATATTGAAAGCGCTGTCGCCCTCCATGTCGTCTGAAAGATTCAAGCCTAGCCGCAGAAAATCAGTGCCGCTGCGTTTTCCGAGCGCATGAATTACAAGGGCGTTATCGTCTTCGCCTTTCTTCTTTTGTCGGACGATGCGGTATTCCACCTGATCAAAGTAGTCGAGCCCATAAATGGTGCCCATATCGTCTTTTAACTTTTCTAGATCAAGCGGTTCGCCTAATGACTGACGTACGTAATGCCGGATAACACTGTCGCTTACCTTGGAGTCGTTTTCGATCCGTACCTCTGTAATGATCGGGTTTCGCTGCCCCGGCTGGCGTGCAATGGACAATGCAATGTCCGTATCGTCCACCGGCGGGCGCCTCAGACTGGCCAGGCGAGAAGACAATGCCTGAGTGGCGCGATAGCCAGCGTCAATTAATTCATTGACGCTACCAAAGTCAGCGCTGGTGTAAGCAGCCAGCGGAGGTTCAACCAAAATATCTTTGGATGTCAGTGTTGCCAGCTGAGCTTCAGAGTTGTTGCGTGTCATCAGGGTAGTGGACTGGTTGAGCACGTCTACAACGGTAGTGAGCTCCTTGCGTTTCAGCAGTGGAGTGCCGATATCAACAGCAATAACCCTATCAACGCCCATGCTGCGAGCGACATCAATAGGGATGTTATCAACCATGCCACCATCGACTAGCAAGCGTCCGTCTACATCAACCGGTGCAAATACGGCTGGAATTGACATGCTGGCTCGAATAGCCCGGGGCAAATGTCCCTTGCTGAACACAACTTTTTCGCCTGTCACGATATCAGTGGCAACGGCACGAAAGGGAATAGCCAATTTATCGAAGTTTCGCGTTTCGCTCGTGTGGACCAGCAGGCTTTCCAGTAGCATGGAAAGGTTCTGGCCTTGAATGACACCAATCGGAAGGCCCAGCGTTCCATCGTCTCGAAAGCTGAGTTGCTGCTTGATGAGAAAGTCTCTGTCATCCTGCTTTCGTCGAAAAGGAACGTCTTTTCGGGGTGGTTGATCCGAAAGTACCTGCTGCCAGTCCATTTCTTTGGCAATGCGCTCAATTTCATCAACTTTGTAGCCAGCTGCATACAAACCGCCAATGACTGCACCCATGCTGGTTCCAGCGATGGCATCGACATGAATGCCTTGTTCTTCCAAAGCTTTCAATACGCCGATATGAGCGAGTCCGCGCGCTGCGCCCCCAGATAATACCAGCCCTATTTTAGGGTGAACTTGGTCACTCCATGAAAGGCTTGGCAGTAACAGTAGTAAGCAAAGAAATAGGTATCGCATGAGCAAGCCACAGGCAGGCGAGAGACGGGAAGCTTATTATAAGCAGCTCAAAAGAGGAGAATGGGATGACTGAGCAAAAGCCAGAGGTGGTTATTACCTATTGTACACAATGCCAGTGGCTACTGCGGGCGGCCTGGATGGCGCAGGAACTGTTAAGTACCTTTACCACTGAACTGGGCCGGGTCAGCCTTGAGCCGTCGACAGGTGGTACTTTTCAGATTACTTGTGATGGGGCTCTCATATGGGAAAGAAAACGAGATGGAGGTTTTCCTGAGGCCAAGGTCTTGAAACAACGTGTTCGCGACCTTATTAATCCGAATAAGGATTTAGGTCATAGTGATCGGCAAGGTAAGCAAGATTCTATGCCTGAGCAATAAAGCCGCTCAGGCATAACTGCGAATCCTGGCGTCACACCTCGGAGGTCATCCTTGCATTGGCAGGCTCGCTGATTCGTTCAGTTCTTGCTGGTGCAGCTACTTCCGCAGCGCGGATGTTAACGGCATGCAAGCCCTTGGGGCCTTGAATGATTTCAAAATTCACGGCCTGGCCAGCTTTCAGTGTTCGATAGCCGTCCATCTGGATTGCTGAATAATGAGCGAATAGGTCTTCGTCGCTTCCTTCCGCTACTATGAAGCCGTATCCCTTGGCATTGTTGAACCACTTGACTTTGCCGCTGAGCATGCTGGCATCCCTCTGCAAAGGACTCCACAGGTGGAGTATTATCCCACTACAGTCCCGTTCAGATAGTCTTGAACGCACTAAAACACGGAACCCCTGGTACCCTTATGGGTATCCAAAGGTTTTAACACCCTTTTAGGGTTAGTCAAGGCGATGCGATATTCGCCTGAGAAGTAGATCAAGGTCTTTGCGGACCTTCTAATCCATTCACTAGAAAAAATTTCTTGAGCATGCATCCAATCAGCCATATTCGACTAACATCAGAACAAGGCCCTTCACATCACGAGGATGACGGTGCAGGCCTGGCTGTCCAGGAAGCAAAACCTGCATTGAAGGCTCCGTCGTTGTATAAGGTGCTTATGTTCAACGACGACTACACCCCGATGGAGTTTGTTGTTGAGGTGCTTGAGAAGTTCTTTAGCATGAATCGTGAAAAGGCCACACAGATAATGTTGGTCGTTCACACCCAAGGTAAGGCCGTGTGTGGAGTCTTTACTCGCGACATTGCTGAAACCAAGGCCATGCAAGTGAATCAATATGCTAGGGAGAGCCAGCATCCGCTCCTTTGTGAGATTGAAATAGAAAGTTGATCTGTGCCTGGCTATGAGGTGAAGCTATGTTGAATCGTGAGCTCGAAGTCACCCTCAATCTTGCCTTCAAGGAGGCAAGAACGAAGCGTCATGAATTCATGACTGTCGAACACCTCCTCCTCGCGTTGCTGGATAACGAAGCGGCTGCAACAGTGCTTCGTGCATGTGGTGCGAACATGGATAAGTTGCGGCGGGATCTGCACGAGTTTATCGACTCGACGACTCCGCTCATCCCGCAGCAAGATGAAGAGCGTGAAACCCAGCCTACGCTTGGTTTCCAGCGTGTCCTGCAGCGTGCTGTTTTCCATGTGCAAAGTTCCGGCAAGCGAGAGGTAACCGGAGCGAACGTCCTTGTTGCGATTTTTTCAGAGCAGGAAAGCCAGGCGGTCTTTTTGCTCAAGCAACAGAGCGTAGCGCGTATTGATGTTGTCAATTTTATCGCTCATGGGATCTCCAAGGTGCCTGGCACCAATGAGAGAGACCAAGAGCAGGATCAGCCTGACGAGGAGGGTGGAGAAACAACCGCCAGCAACCATCCTCTGGAGGCTTATGCAAGTAATCTGAACGAGTTGGCTCGTCAGGGTCGTATCGATCCTCTTGTTGGTCGTGAGAACGAAGTAGAGCGTGTCGCCCAGATTCTGGCTCGCCGCCGCAAGAACAATCCTTTGCTGGTGGGTGAGGCCGGGGTAGGCAAAACGGCGATTGCTGAAGGTTTGGCTAAGCGCATCGTTGATGGGCAGGTGCCGGATCTGCTGGCTGATAGTGTCGTTTATTCTCTTGACTTGGGTGCGCTGCTGGCTGGTACCAAGTACCGCGGCGATTTTGAGAAGCGCTTCAAGGGGTTGCTACACGAGTTGCGTAAGCGTCCCCATGCTGTGTTGTTTATTGACGAGATCCACACAATCATCGGTGCGGGTGCCGCATCTGGTGGTGTAATGGATGCTTCCAACCTGCTCAAGCCATTGTTGTCATCGGGTGAAATCCGCTGCATCGGCTCAACAACCTTCCAGGAATTCCGCGGTATTTTCGAGAAAGATCGTGCCTTGGCGCGCCGTTTCCAGAAGGTTGATGTGGTTGAGCCTTCCGTTGAAGATACCTTTGGTATCTTGCGAGGCCTGAAAGCTCGCTTTGAGCAACATCATGGTATTGAGTACAGTGATGAGGCACTGCGTGCCGCCGCCGATTTGGCTGCGCGTTATATTAATGATCGACATATGCCGGACAAGGCTATCGACGTCATTGATGAGGCGGGTGCTTTCCAGCGATTACAGCCTGAATCGAAGCGTGTGCAGCGTATCGAAGTCGCACAGGTTGAGGACATCGTTGCCAAGATTGCTCGAATTCCTCCAAAGACGGTCAATACGTCGGACAAGGAGCTTCTGCGTAATCTGGAGCGCGATCTGAAATTGACGGTATTTGGTCAGGACATGGCAATCGACTCGCTGTCGACTGCTATCAAGCTCTCGCGAGCTGGTCTTAAATCGCCCGACAAGCCGGTCGGCTCCTTCCTGTTTGCCGGTCCTACCGGTGTTGGTAAGACAGAGGTGGCAAGACAGCTAGCTAAAGCGTTAGGGATCGAATTGATCCGCTTCGATATGTCGGAGTATATGGAGCGTCATACCGTTTCGCGTTTGATCGGTGCGCCTCCTGGCTACGTTGGCTTTGACCAGGGTGGTCTGCTGACTGAAGCTATTACCAAGACGCCGCATTGTGTACTTCTGCTTGATGAGATCGAAAAGGCGCATCCTGAGGTCTTTAACCTGCTTCTGCAGGTCATGGATCATGGTACGTTGACGGATAACAACGGCCGTAAGGCTGATTTCCGTAACGTTATTGTAATTCTCACGACCAACGCAGGTGCTGAAACCGCTTCTCGTGCCTCGATCGGCTTCACGTTGCAGGATCACTCAACCGACGCAATGGAAGTTATCAAGAAGAGCTTTACACCTGAGTTCCGTAACCGCCTGGATACCATTATCCAGTTTGGTCGCCTTAGCCACGAAACCATCAAGAGCATCGTGGATAAATTCCTCACTGAGTTGCAAGCTCAGCTGGAAGATAAACGCGTTCAGCTTGAGGTCTCGGATGCTGCCCGCGGCTGGCTGGCTACCAATGGTTATGATCCTCAGATGGGAGCTCGGCCCATGGGGCGTCTCATTCAGGATAAGATCAAGCGGCCGCTGGCTGAAGAGATCTTGTTTGGTGAGTTGGCTGAACATGGGGGGGTGGTTCACATCGATCTCAAGGGTGATGAGTTAGCCTTTGAGTACGAAACTACGGCGGAGCCTGCATAAAGAGGTTGCGCCCACAAAAAAGCCCGGCATATGCCGGGCTTTTTTGTGGAGGTATCAACGAGCGCGATACGTGATTCGACCTTTACTCAGATCGTAGGGCGTCAGTTCCACGCGCACCTTGTCTCCGGTTAGGATACGAATGTAGTTCTTGCGCATCTTTCCAGAAATATGCGCCGTAACGACGTGCCCATTTTCCAACTCCACGCGGAACATGGTGTTAGGCAGGGTGTCGACGACAGTACCTTCCATTTCGAAGCTGTCTTCTTTCGACATAGGTTATGAAGCCCCTCGGTAACATAAAAATGCCTGGACCATCCAGGCGGAAAATCGGCATGCATTGTGCCCGAAAAACTCAATCGATGCCATGTCTGATGTCAGGACACTCGAACCCAGCGTTGATTGACAAAGAGTTCGATTGGCCGATATTGAGTCTTATAGGACATCTTTCGACAGCCTTTGATCCAATAACCGAGATAAACCGCTTCAAGATTCAGGCGTGCCGTTTCCGCGATCTGCCAGAGAATGCCAAACGTACCAAGACTTCTACGTTCCTCGTCTGGATCATAGAAGGTATACACGGCAGACAGGCCGTTGGGTAACACATCGGTTACTGCAACGCCAACCAAGCGTTCGCCCAAGCGCATTTCGTAAAAAAAGGCGTAAGGCAGCTCCCGGATAAGAAAGGTCGTAAACTGTTCTCGGCTTGGAGGGTACATGTCTCCGTCTGCATGCCGTTCCGTAATGTAGCGTGCATACAGTCGATAATGCTCTTCTGTAAAGCGAGGCCTACGCTTTTCAATAGTAATATCTGCATTTCGCTTGAGAATACGCTTCTGACGTCTATCGGGAACAAAATCGGCAGCGCGAATACGTGCCGGAACGCACGCCTTGCATTGCTGGCAGTGAGGTCGATATAGATGATCTCCGCTGCGCCTGAAACCTAATTCAGAGAGTTCGGCATACAGCTGGCCGCTCATGGGTTGGGCGGGGTCGAGAAAGAGCGTGGTTGCCTGCTGGTCAGGCAGGTAACTGCAAGTATGCGGCTGAGTGGCGTAAAACTTCAATCGGGCCAGCTCGCTCATAATCTACCTCTAGGAAAACATGAGGAAGGTAATCAATCTTGTCATGCCGGTTGCGAAGACCAGTCTGCTTTAGATGTTTCGTCCAGGTATCGTGCCAAATAGTTCGAAAATTGCGTACGAGAAATGCTCGTCGCGCCAAAGCTTTCAAGATGTCGCGTGGGCATCTGGCAATCAATCAGCGCGAAGTCCCATTCTGCCAGTTGCTGAGCCAATGTAGCGAAACCAACCTTGGACGCGTTGGCGGTGCGGCTAAACATGGACTCTCCAAAGAATAGTTTACCGATTGCCAAGCCATACAGGCCGCCGACGAGCGAGTCCTCTTCCCAAACTTCGACTGAATGAGCAATGCCTCGTTTGTAAAGCTCTACATAGGCCTGCTGCATTTCCGAGGTGATCCATGTTTCGTGGGTATAATCTCGTGGTTCAGAGCACCCCTTGATGACCTGCGCAAAATCTTTGTCAAAGGTCACCGTAAAGCGTTGCTGACGAATCAGCTTTGCAAGGCTGCGAGAGATATGGATCTCTTCAGGTATCAATACCGTTCTGGGGTCGGGTGACCACCAAAGAATGGGTTGGTCAGCCTGGAACCATGGAAAGCAACCGTGACGATAGGCGGCAATCAAGCGTTCGGGTGAAAGGTCACCGCCTATCGCAAGCAGCCCATTAGGTTCGCTCAGCGCACTACTGAGCGGCGGAAATTGTATAAAGTCGCGTTTCAACCAAGTCAGCATGGAAGGGGAGGGGGTTAACAAAGTAGTCTTCAGGCTAACTCCGATTACTGGCAAGCGCCAGTTTTCCCTTTTGATTTAAACTTTGTTGAGGAATGCTGCATAACTCTTTGTCACAACAGCAAAAGAATGTTCCAATGCATGGTTCACGGCTAAAGTCGTGGTAAAAATAGGTCATTGTTGTTGCGACTCGGTTTTTCGTATGGAACGAGCTGCGTAGGGTCGTAGAATGCTGCCTTGTTTCTTTTCATCTTCACGTTGTCAGTGCAGGAAAAGTCGCGTTTGAAACAATCTACTTCTGCCAGCCATGTGACACAGTGGCGCGAACACCTTCATTATCGTTTGAAGGAGGTGTTGCTTATCGCATTAGCCGCCTTGTGTCTGTATACACTGATGGCTTTATTGACCTATGACCCCTCTGATCCAGGCTGGACGCACACCAGTCGTATAGATCAGATCCACAACGCTGCAGGGCGTGCTGGCGCATGGCTGGCTGATGTCCTCTTTATGGCGTTGGGATACTTCGCTTTCATTTTTCCGTTGCTGTTAGGCATCAAGACCTGGCAGGTGTTCAGGCATCGCTATATGCCATGGGAATGGAGCGGGTGGCTGTTTTCATGGCGTCTGACCGGACTGGTTTTCCTTATTCTGGCAGGCTCTGCACTGGCTTACATTCACTTTCACGCTGACGCCCATTTGCCGGCTTCGGCAGGCGGTGCGCTTGGAGAAAGCCTGGGGCAACTTGCCCTTAATGCTCTCAATGTGCAGGGCAGTACATTGCTATTTTTAGCAGTATTCCTGTTGGGCCTGACCGTTTTTACCGATCTCTCCTGGTTTAAGGTCATGGACCTGACAGGAAAGATTACGCTTGATTTATTCGAGCTTGTTCAGGGAGGCGCCAGCCGCTGGATGGGTAGCCGCAGTGAGCGGAAGCGTCTTGCTTCACAACTGCAGGATGAAGAGTATTACGACGATGAAGAGCTTGAGGTTGAGGAGGAAGAACCTCAGGCGCCTATCAAGCGAGAAGCTAAAAAGACTCGTGAGCTTGTCGTTGAAACCGTTGAGCTTGATGATGAATCTCTGGTGCCTGAGCGCAAGTCCGTTCCCGCTATGCCAGTTAATGAGCGGCCTGTAGTGGAAAAGCCTCAAGCTGCCAAGCCAGCACCTCAGATCAATATGCCAGCGCCTGCTCCGATCCCTAAGCCGATCGAGGCAAAACGATCCGCTCCGCCTGCCGCGCACGTTGTTGATTCAGCCGTTGAAGGTACGATACCACCGATATCCTTGCTGGATCCGGCAGAGAAAAAACAGCAGAGTTTTTCTCCAGAGTCGCTTGAGACGATGTCACGTCTGCTTGAGATAAAACTCAAGGAGTTTGGTGTCGAGGTCACAGTCGAGTCGGTTCACCCGGGACCAGTCATTACTCGTTTCGAGATACAACCTGCTGCTGGAGTGAAAGTCAGCCGTATTTCTAACTTGGCGAAAGATCTGGCGCGCTCACTGGCTGTTTTCAGTGTTCGGGTTGTTGAGGTCATTCCGGGCAAAACTACTGTCGGTATCGAGATTCCAAATGAAGACCGACAGATGGTGCGTTTTTCTGAAGTACTGGAGTCTCCTGAATATGAGGCCTCTAAGTCGCCCGTGACGCTCGCCCTAGGCCATGACATTGGCGGTAGGCCTGTTATCGCGGATCTGGCCAAAATGCCGCACCTGCTTGTAGCGGGTACCACAGGTTCGGGTAAGTCCGTTGGCGTAAACGCTATGCTTCTGTCGATCCTGTTCAAGTCGACGCCCGAAGAAGCGCGGTTGATCATGATCGACCCCAAGATGTTGGAATTGTCTATCTACGAAGGTATTCCACACCTTCTTTGCCCTGTCGTGACGGACATGAAAGAGGCTGCCAATGCGCTGCGCTGGAGCGTAGCCGAAATGGAGCGGCGCTATAAGCTCATGGCTGCTATGGGGGTCAGAAACCTTGCTGGCTTCAACCGCAAGATCAAGGACGCGGAGGAGGCAGGGACACCTCTGACAGATCCTCTTTATCGACGCGAAAGCATGGATGACGAAGCGCCGCTTCTAAAAGCGCTGCCTACGATCGTTGTAGTTGTCGATGAATTCGCCGACATGATGATGATTGTTGGCAAAAAAGTGGAAGAACTGATTGCGCGTATTGCTCAAAAGGCGCGTGCTGCAGGTATTCACCTGATCCTGGCCACGCAGCGCCCTTCGGTAGATGTAATTACCGGCCTGATCAAGGCCAACATCCCGACGCGTATGGCTTTCCAAGTATCGAGCAAGATCGACTCTCGAACCATTCTTGATCAGGGTGGTGCAGAGCAGCTGCTGGGGCATGGTGACATGCTCTATCTCCCACCAGGCACGGGTCTTCCTATTCGTGTCCATGGCGCTTTCGTCTCAGATGACGAGGTGCATCGCCTGGTTGAAGCCTGGAAACAACGCGGCGCGCCTGACTACATTGAAGACATTCTTGCGGGGGCAGATGAGGGCGGTGGCTCGTTTGAGGGTGGTAGCGGTGGTGATGGCAGTGAAGGAAATGAAGACGATCCCCTTTACGATGAGGCTGTCCGCTTTGTAACGGAAAGCCGCAGGGCCTCGATTTCTGCAGTTCAGCGCAAGCTCAAGATCGGTTATAACCGTGCTGCACGAATGATCGAGGCCATGGAGATGGCTGGAGTTGTCACGCCTATGAATACGAACGGTTCAAGAGAGGTGATTGCACCTTCTCCTGTGCGTGATTAACCAATGTTTAAGAGGAATTCCATGCGATTGACTCGCTTGTTTGCCCTGGCAATTACAACTTTTCTAAGCGTCTCGGCTCAGGCTGCATCGGATGCAGCGGACCGTCTTTCCCAGTATCTGGAGAAAGCGCAGACTATGACGGCTCGCTTTTCCCAGCTGACTCTAGATGGCTCCGGCACCCGTCTTCAGGAGGCTGCGGGTAATCTGAGTCTCAAGCGGCCAGGTCTTTTTCGTTGGCATACAGACTCTCCCATGGAGCAGTTGCTGGTGTCTGATGGGCAAAAGGTATGGCTATACGATCCAGACCTTGAGCAGGTGACTATTCAGAAGCTGGATCAGCGCCTAACCCAGACGCCTGCGTTGCTATTGTCCGGTGATGTGTCGAAAATTGAGGACAGTTTTACAATTACCTACAAGCAAAGCGGTAACGTGACTGATTTTGTACTCAAGCCTAAAACCAGCGATACGCTGTTTGACAGCTTGCGCCTCTCATTTCGCGGTAACGTAATCAACGATATGCAGCTGATCGATAGCGTCGGTCAACGCACTAATATCCTGTTCTTCAACGTAAAAATGAATGAGCCGGTAAACGCCTCGGAATTCGTGTTTGAAATTCCTAAAGGTGCCGACGTCATTCAGGAGTGATCCTGCCCCATGGATCTATTCCGCGCAACGCCAGTGGCTCAGCCGCTGGCTGCTCGTATGCGTGCCACCACCCTGGACGAATACGTTGGCCAGCAGCATTTGCTTGCCCGAGGAAAACCTCTGCGAGAAGCACTGGAGCAGGGCGCGCTGCATTCCATGATTTTCTGGGGCCCACCAGGTGTCGGCAAGACGACATTGGCGCGTTTGCTGGCTGAAGTCAGCGATGCTCATTTCGAGACGATCTCGGCGGTTCTTTCCGGTGTAAAGGAGATTCGTCAGGCTGTTGAGATAGCCCGGCAGCAGGCTGCTCAGTATGGGCGTCGAACCATATTGTTCGTTGATGAAGTTCACCGCTTCAATAAATCCCAGCAAGATGCATTTCTTCCCTATGTGGAAGACGGCACCCTTTTGTTTATTGGAGCGACGACTGAAAACCCTTCCTTTGAACTTAATAATGCGCTTCTTTCGAGAGCACGTGTTTATGTTCTCAAAAGCCTGGATGAAGAGGCCTTAACTCAGCTTACTAATCGAGCGCTGTTTGAAGACAAGGGCCTTGGTAAGCGCCGGTTAAGGCTTCCAGAGGAAAGTCGGAAAATTTTGTTGGCCGCTGCCGATGGAGATGGCCGCAGGTTACTCAATCTACTTGAAAATGCGGCCGATCTGGCTGAAGACGGCACAGACATAAGTCCGGATCTTTTACAAAGCTTGCTCGGTGATGGGCGTCGCCGTTTCGATAAAGGCGGTGAAGCGTTTTACGATCAAATTTCTGCGTTGCATAAGTCTGTTCGGGGTTCTAATCCCGACGCAACCTTGTATTGGTACGCCCGTATGATCGATGGAGGCTGCGATCCGCTCTACATTGCTCGTCGTGTTGTGCGGATGGCCAGTGAAGATATCGGTAATGCCGATCCGCGTGCATTATCAATCTGTCTTTCTGCCTGGGATGTCCAAGAGCGGTTGGGCAGCCCGGAGGGTGAGCTTGCTATTGCGCAGGCCTTGGTTTACTTGGCCTGTGCGCCTAAAAGCAATGCGGTATACAAAGCATTCAACATGGCAATGGCAGATGTCAGGCAGAATGGCTCTCATGAAGTTCCTGTACATCTTCGCAATGCGCCAACCAAACTGATGAAGTCGTTGGGGTATGGTGAGGAGTATCGCTATGCACATGATGAACCTGATGCATATGCGGCAGGTGAAGATTATTTTCCCGAGGATAAGGCGCCGGTTCATTACTACGAGCCTGTACCGCGCGGTTTAGAACTCAAAATTCGTGACAAGCTCAGTCATTTGGCTGACTTGGATAGGGCCAGTCTGCGCCAGCGGCGGAAAGCGCCATGACGCCCATGATCCTGGCTATCGCAGCGGGTGGTGTACTAGGCACTCTGTTGCGATTTATCACGACATCCTGGATAACGGCGAGCTGGCCTAAGCATTTCTACATGGGCACATTGATCGTCAACTATGTGGGCTGCTTGCTGATCGGTGTTTTATACGGTCTTTTCCTTATTCGACCTGATGTGCCTGCGGAGCTAAGAGCAGGGCTTATCGTTGGCTTTCTAGGTGGCTTAACAACTTTTTCTTCCTTTTCCCTTGATACATTACGCTTGCTGGAAGGTGGCCAGGCTTTGCTTGCCATTGGATATGCCACGGCCAGCGTCGTAGGTGGTTTGCTTGCTACGTGGGCAGGCCTGTCATTGACAAAACTCTGATACGAGAAAAAACATGCTTGATGCAAAACTGGTACGTACACAGCCTCAGGAAGTGGCAGAACGCCTTGCCGCGCGTGGTTTCACGCTTGATGTACAGCGCATCGAATCCTTGGAATCAACTCGCAAGTCTGTGCAAACACGTACCGAGGAGCTTCAGGCTGAACGTAACAGTCGATCAAAGGCCATTGGTCAAGCCAAGGCGCGCGGTGAAGACATCGCGCCGCTTCTGGCCGATGTGGACCGTATGGGAGGCGAACTGGAGACCGCCAAGCGTGAGCTGGACGTGATTCAGTCTGAATTGGATGCTCTGCTGCTAGGGCTGCCTAACTTGCCACATGAGTCCGTTCCAGTAGGCACCAGCGAGGAGGAGAACGTAGAGGTTCGCCGTTGGGGCACTCCTAAGCGTTTTGACTTTGAGGTTAAGGATCATGTAACCCTGGGTGAAGCTCATGGTTGGTTGGATTTTGATACGGCCTCTCGCTTCTCGGGTGCTCGCTTTGCCTTGATGCGAGGCCCTATAGCCCGTCTACACCGTGCATTGGCGCAGTTTATGATCAATCTGCATACGGGCGAGCATGGTTACGAGGAGGCTTACACACCTTATCTTGTCCAGGCCGAGACCTTACAAGGCACAGGGCAGCTTCCTAAGTTTGAGGAAGATCTGTTCAAGGTTCCGCGTGACGGTGAAAGTCCGCTTTATCTGATCCCGACTGCGGAGGTCACATTGACCAATATCGCAGCAGGCAGGATTTTGGACACCAAGGCACTGCCTATTCAGTTGGTAGCCCATACCCCATGCTTCCGTAGCGAGGCGGGTGCTTCCGGACGCGATACGCGGGGCATGATCCGTCAGCACCAGTTCGATAAGGTTGAAATGGTACATATCGTTGAGCCTGCAAAATCTTTCGAGGCATTAGAGGCTCTGACAGGTCATGCTGAGCGTGTTCTGCAACTTCTAGAGTTGCCCTATCGTGTGCTTGCTCTCTGCACTGGCGATATGGGCTTCAGTGCCACCAAAACGTATGACCTTGAAGTATGGATTCCGAGTCAGGATAAATATCGCGAGATTTCTTCCTGCTCTAATTGCGGTGATTTCCAGGCGCGCCGTATGCAGGCTCGGTGGCGTAACCCGGAAACGGGCAAGCCAGAGCTGGTACATACATTAAACGGCTCGGGCTTAGCAGTGGGTCGTACGTTAGTGGCTGTGCTGGAAAATTATCAACAAGCCGATGGAACCATTCGCGTACCGGAAGTCCTCAAGCCGTACATGGGTGGCGTTGAGGTTATTGGCTGATGGAGTTCTTGCCACTGTTTCACAATCTGAGCGGCCGCCCTGTACTGATTGTTGGTGGAGGTGAGGTCGCTTTACGCAAGGCGCGTTTACTTAAGGATGCTGGGGCAATGCTCAAGGTTGTTGCGCCACGCATTCATCCGGCCATGCGAGAATTGATTGAAAATGGTGGCGATTCGTTGATCGAGCGGCCCTACCAGGCAGATGATATGGGTGGGGCCGTCCTGGTTATTGCTGCAACCGATAATGAAGACCTTAACATCCAGGTTTCGGCCCAAGCCAAGGCGATAGGTGTGCCAGTTAATGTGGTGGACTCTCCTTCACTGTGCACTGTTATCTTTCCTGCAATTATTGACCGCTCACCTTTGATTGTCGCGGTTTCGAGCGGGGGAGATGCGCCTGTCTTGGCTCGGCTTGTACGAGCCAAACTAGAGAGTTGGATACCTGCTGCATATGGTGAGCTAGCCGGCCTGGCTAAGAAATTTCGTTCTAAGGTTAAGCGCCGTTTTGGTGATGTCCAGGCGAGGCGCGTTTTCTGGGAAGAGGTATTCCAAAGCGAAATTGGCGAAAAGGTACTCGCTGGCCAGCCTCAAGTAGCTGAGCGTTTGCTTGAAGAGAAACTTTGTAACGCATCCTCAAGCGTTAAGGGCGAAGTCTATCTGGTGGGCGCGGGACCGGGTGATCCTGACTTGCTGACATTCAGGGCTTTACGCCTCATGCAGCAGGCCGATGTAGTCTTATACGATCGCTTGGTTGCTCCCGCTATCCTGGATATGTGTCGTAGAGACGCTGATAGAATCTATGTAGGCAAAAAAAGGGCTGAGCACGCGGTTCCGCAAGAAGAAATCAATCAGCTTTTAATTGATCTGGCCGGTCAAGGTAAGCGTGTCCTAAGACTTAAAGGCGGCGATCCGTTTATCTTTGGGCGCGGGGGCGAAGAAATTGAGCGTCTGGCTGCCCATGGGATCGGATTCCAGGTAGTGCCGGGTATTACAGCTGCCAGTGGCTGTGCGGCCTATGCCGGCATACCGCTGACGCACAGAGACTATGCCCAATCTGTACGCTTTATCACAGGCCATTTAAAAAATGACACCTGTGATTTGCCATGGAGTGATTTGACCTCTCCGGGGCAAACGTTGGTTTTTTATATGGGGTTGGTTGGGCTACCAATCATTTGCGAGCAGCTTATCAAGCACGGGCGTGACGCTTGTACGCCGGCCGCCTTGGTTCAGCAAGGCACCACCTCAAGTCAGCGTGTATTTACGGGAACGCTGGCAGATTTACCTGTTCTCGTAGCGCGCCATGAGGTTCATGCGCCTACGCTAATAATCGTAGGTGAGGTCGTAACCTTGCGTGAAAAGCTGGCCTGGTTCGAAGGCCAATCGCATCCTTAACGGTCACGCTGCCATAAACCTACAGCGGGCAACTGCTCTCGATCGTGAGGCGACGTTAAGTCGAGTGCTGGCCCTTTGGGAATGATCCCGTTAGGGTTAATCGTTTCGTGACTGCCATAATAGTGATGCTTGATATGCTCAAAGTTGACAGTCCCTGCAATGCCTGGCCACTGATAGAGCTCCTTCAGCCATCCCTGAAGGTTAGGGTAGTCTGTAATGCGGCGTAGATTGCATTTGAAGTGTCCGTAATAGACTGAGTCGAACCGTATTAATGTTGTAAAAAGTCGCCAATCTGCTTCTGTCAGGTATTTTCCTGTCAGATAGCGATGCCTGCTCAGGCGATTTTCTAGTTGATCAAGAGTAGTAAACAGCTCTTCAAAGGCGAGTTCGTAAGCGTACTGCTCTGTTGCAAATCCAGCCTTATAAACACCGTTATTCACCTTGGCATAGATAAGCTCGTTAAGTGAGTCGATGTCTTGCTGTAATGGTTCTGGATAAAAATCGATGCTGTTGCCTGTCAGTCCGTCAAATGCATGATTCATCATGCGGATGATATCGGCAGACTCATTGTTAACGATGCACTTATGCTTGTTATCCCAAAGCATTGGTACTGTAACGCGACCTGTGTAATGAGGTATAGCCTCTAGGTAGCGCTCATAAAGGAACCGCTTGGCTTCATCAAGTGTGTCACCCGTTGAGCCGAGCGTTTGATCAAAAGTCCATCCTTTGTCCTTCATAAGCCAACTAACAACGGATACGTCGATAATACTCTCAAGGCCTTTAAGCTTTCGGAAAATAAGGGTGCGATGAGCCCAGGGGCAGGCTAGAGAAATATACAAGCGGTAGCGGTTAGGCTCTGCCTCGAAGCCTGCCTCGCCTGTAGGGCCAGGCTCACCAGTGGACGTTACCCAGTGTCTGAACTGGGCGCTTTCCCGCTTGAAGCTTCCATCTTCGCCGGTGTCGTACCAGCGGTCCTGCCATTTGCCTTCTATCAATAGGCCCATCGGCTCCTCTCCATATTGTGGAGCCGTCTATTAGTGACGTTGGCTCCAGTACTCTTTTGCCTTGGCTAGAGCGGCTTCCCGGCTGTGGCCAAGCGCTCTCAAACCCAAGGCTATCGTAGAAAGAACGGCCAGTTCGCCGTAGGCATCGTTTGCTTTGCCGGTCCATACATCTAATAGATGATTGGCATCCAGCCGCTCAGGTTTGACGTGTCTTCTTTCTGAAAGTGCAGGCCAGGCTTCATTCCATTCAGTGCCATACTCTGTGCCATAGAGATGAAAATCATTGTCTGGGTTGACTTCAATTTCACCGCCTTCGCCTTTAATCACGATAGCCTTGTCGCCTAATAGGCGGCTGGCTTCACGGTGAATGGGTTGATAGCCTGGGTGAAAGATACTTTGCAGGATGCAAGTTGCGTTGAGCGGATTTAACAGTCTGACCAGCGAATGAATAGGCGAACGCAATCCCAACGTGTTGCGTAAGTTGATCATATGCTGCAAGGCAGGCATCCAGTTTTCCAGTGGCATAAACGCCAGGTGGTCTTTATTTAAAGCTTCCTGTGTCTGGCGCCAATCGTTACAAAGATGAATACCCAGCGTTTCTAGAACCTGCTCAGTATATAGTCGTCCTGCTGTATGAGCGCCGCCGCCGTGAATCAGAATCCGCACACCATGGGATGACAGGCATTTGGTGGCAAGCAGAAACCATGGTAAGTGGCGTTTTTTACCTGCATAGCTAGGCCAGTCCAGATCTACTGGAATGGTCGGGGCGTTGAGATGTGCTCGAATAGCATCGGTAAAGCCGGCAAGCTCTTCTGCGCTTTCTTCCTTGTGTCGAAGCAGCATAAGAAAAGCGCCGAGTTGAACATCCTCGACATTTCCCTCAAGGATCATCCCCATGGCGCACTGGGCTTCTTCGCGAGTTAGGCTGCGTGAACCGCGTTTACCTTTGCCGAGTATGCGTATGAATTGAGCAAAGGGATGTTCTTCAGGCGTCGTTATCATAAGCAATTAGTCGGTTTTGGAAGTCCTGCCAGCTTGGCTGCTAGCTTGGCGGGGCTTCCTTTGAAAAGGAGATTCAAATGAAGGCTGTTACCCTTCTCGGGACCTAAGGTTTGCGCAATATATTTAATCAGCGGACGATTAGCTGGGGAAAGCTGGAACTCAGTATAGAAATCTCTGAGTGCATGAAGGATTTCCCAATGTTCAGGCGTCAGAGAGAGATCCTCCCGCAGAGCCAGTTCCTCAGCTATTTCAACGGACCAGTCTTCCAGATCCAGTAAATAGCCTTCCTTGTCAACATTGAGTGCAGTCATGGCCAGCTATGTACCTTGTCATAAGCTACACAAAGAGCCACAAAACGATCATAGTCAATCATTTCAAAACGAGATGTTTCTCTGAGTCCACGGGCCTCGACATCTTCTTGAAGAGCAAAGCCTTTGACGCCGGTTTGAAGTGTTTCAAGCAGAGCCGCTGTTCGCGAGCTTTCTTGTAGCAGGTATGTAGCGTCGCCCATTAATAAAAGTGCATCCTGCTCCGCAAGTAGCGGTAGGGCGCTGTCTAGCATCCTGCTCTGGAAAGGCGAAGCCAAGATAAGGTGAAGCGTCTTCACAGTGTAATCACCATGTCGTGCTGATTTAAAAGCAGCCGAGCCTCTTCGGTAGATAGGATCTCAACTTCCAGTTCAAGCGTTGATTGCATTACGTTGCGCTCCAGTAAGCTGCTTTCCAATGCATACAGTTTGTCTACGCCGAACAAGGGAAGAGCTTGTAGATTAGCGGTCAGATCTTTTTGCTCAAGATGTGAAGCGGCCTGAGAGGGTTGTAATTGGAAAACACCGTCATCCATAAAGAGCATGGCAATGGGTAAATCGAAAGCGCCGCCTGCTAGGGCAATGTCTAGGGCTTCTCGGGCTGCCATGCCCGACCATGGCGCTTGCCGACTAATAATGAGCAGCGACTTTGCCATTAAATGTCTCCAAAGCAAATGAGGCGATCGGCTTCCTGTGCAGCCTCATGAAGCTGCCCTAGACCAGAAAGCTGCCAGGGCTCGTAAAGGTTGGCACTCTGGCGCCCATGGCGATGAGCCTCTTCCGAGCTCAGAATGCCGCGCCGTAAAGCGGCAGAAATGCAGACGACTGAATCCAGCTTATTTTGCTGAATGAATAAGCCCCATTGGCCCGCCCAGTCTTGCTCATCTTGAGGCGTTACGATGGATGAAGAGGCATTGTGTACTCCATCCTGATAGAAAAAAAGACGAGTGATTTCATGGTGCGCGGACAACACGGCCTCAGCAAACCGAAGGGCTCTTCGGGAGGAGGGCGAGTGAGGTGCGGAAAATACAACGATAGCAAATTTCATAAATAAAAAAGGCCCGCCGAAGCGGGCCTCTCCAGTGCGCGTCTCGTTAATCATTGCTGCTGGCAAAGCCTAGCAACTGAAGCAGGCTGACAAACAGATTGTATATCGAGACGTATAGGCTGATGGTAGCCATGATGTAATTATCTTCCCCGCCATGGATGATGGCGCTGGTTTGGAACAGAATTGCTGCCGAGGCAAACAGTACAAAGCCCGCACTGATCGCAAGCTGCAAGCCGCTGATATTCACAAAGAACGACAGCGCTATTGCGCCTAGCAATATCCAGAATCCGGCCATTAGAAAGCCCGACAAAAAGCTCATGTCTTTGCGGGTAATCAGTGCATATGCCGACAGGCCAAAGAAGACTAGGGCAGTCATGCCTAAGGCAGAAGAAATGATGCTTCCGCCATTAGGCAGGCCCAGATACATATTCAGTATCGGGCCTAGGGTGTAGCCCATGAAGCCGGTAAGCGCAAACGTGCTGACCAGCCCCCAGCCACTGTTACGCAATTTCACAGTGAGAAAGAACAGACCATAAAAGCCGATCAGAACTACAAAAATGTTGGGATATGCAACACGCATCTGCTGCGAGACGTAAGCTACCAAGCCACTGAAGGCCAGCGTCATTCCCAACAGAGCATAGGTATTGCGCAGCGTGCGACTAATGTCGCGCCGTTCGGCAACCGCAGGGTTGAAGGCATATTGACGCTCGTTCATAACGACACTCCTAATGTGGTCGAAACCTATTCATACCATAAGATAATAACAACTCTTTGAAAAAAAATAGATTTAAGTGTTTGACAGCGTGTTTCGTTCGGGTAATATTGCGGCCCGCACCTGCGGAGGTGTGGCCGAGTGGTTTAAGGCAACGGTCTTGAAAACCGTCGAAGGGGAGACTCTTCCGTGAGTTCGAATCTCACCGCCTCCGCCATCTTCTTGCTCCAAGTCATCGTGCGTTTATCTCTGACTTGTGTATAGTCGTTACACATTCTTTCGCATTTATTAGCTTGAGACGAGTCTTAGGCTTGTAATTGGCTTATGCATCAGCGTTATGAGGTGCACGGTGATTAAAGTGCTGGTGGTCGACGACCATGATCTGGTAAGGGCCGGTATTATCCGTATGTTGGCGGATGTCGATGGCATTCAGGTCATTGGTCAGGCAGATTCTGGCGAGAATGGATTAAAGCTTGTCAGAGAGTTAAAGCCTGATGTGGTCCTCATGGACGTCAAGATGCCAGGCATCGGCGGCTTGGAAGCTACTCGAAAGCTTCTTCGTAGTCATCCCGAGGTAAAGGTCATTGCAGTAACGGCATGTGAGGAAGATCCCTTTCCGACTCGTCTGTTGCAGGCTGGGGCTTCTGGTTATCTTACAAAAGGTGCGGATATCCAGGAGATGATTACTGCTATACGTCATGCATTTGGCGGTCAGCGGTACATAAGTGCTCAGATTGCTCAGCAGTTAGCGCTAAAGTCTTTTCAACCTCAAAGCAATGGCTCGCCGTTTGATCTTCTTTCAGAGCGCGAAATCCAGATCGCATTGATGATTGCTAATTGCCATAAGGTTCAGGTGATCTCCGATAAGCTTTGCCTGTCGCCCAAGACCGTTAACACCTATCGTTATCGTATTTACGAGAAACTCCCCATTACCAGTGATGTGGAGCTGGCTTTATTGGCAGTTCGTCACGGGATGGTAGACGCTACGAGTTGAAATGACCGAAACGTTTGATCCTTCTGCTTTTCTTTCTGGCTGCAGTTCTCGGCCAGGTGTTTATCGAATGTTCGACGAAAGCTCCAAGGTGCTTTATGTCGGAAAAGCAAAGAATCTCAAAAAGCGCCTTTCGAGTTACTTCCGCAAAACTGGCTTGGCTCCCAAGACAGCGGCGTTAGTAGCAAAAATTTCCCAGATTGAGATAACTATTACTGGGAATGAGACAGAGGCGCTTCTGCTTGAGCAGAACCTTATCAAGCAGTTACGCCCCCCTTACAATATTCTCCTTCGGGATGACAAATCCTATCCTTATGTCTTTCTGTCAACTGAAGATGAATTTCCTCGGCTTGCTATCCACAGAGGCGCTAAAAAGGAACGGGGCCGCTATTTCGGTCCGTATCCGAGTGCGGGTGCTATCCGAGAAAGTCTGAATCTCTTGCAAAAGGCATTTATGGTGCGCCAGTGTGAGGACGGTTTTTTCAAGAACCGTACTCGTCCCTGTCTTCAATATCAAATCAAGCGCTGCAAGGGTCCGTGCACCAATATGGTTTCCCGAGAGGAATATGCTGAAGATGTTCGTCATTCGGCTATGTTCCTGGAAGGGCGGAGCAATGCCTTGGCTGAAGAGCTAAGTGCAGTTATGGAAAAGGCTGCCATGGCTTTGGATTTTGAACGGGCCGCCGAGCTGCGTGATCAAATTGCCTTAGTGCGACGAGTGCAGGATCAGCAGCATATAGAGGGTGGAAGCGGGGATGTAGATGTTATCGCTGCGATGGTGAACCCAGGTGGTGCATGCGTTCATCTAATCAGTGTGCGTGGCGGCCGTGTTCTTGGTAGCAAAAATTTTTTCCCGCAGGTTGCGATTGAGGAGGAGTCCCATGACGTTCTTCTTGCATTTTTGGAACAGTATTATCTTGCTCGTATGGAGCGGGATTTGCCCGATGAAGTCATCGTAAACACCGTTCATGAGGACTTCTCAACCCTCATAAGTGCCTTTAACGAATTACATTCTCGAGGTCTTGAGATCTCGCATCGTGTTCGAGGCACTCGTGCCCGCTGGCAGCAGTTGGCTGTGACAAATGCTGAGCAGGCGCTTAATACTCGGCTTGCTAATCGCCAGCATATGGCTGCTCGTTTTGAGGCGCTTACGGATGTGTTGGGGTTGGCTGAGACGCCGCAAAGGCTGGAGTGCTTTGATATTAGCCACTCAAGTGGGGAAGCTACAGTTGCTTCCTGTGTGGTGTTTGGTCCTGAGGGGCCTATTAAATCCGATTATCGCCGATACAATATTGAGGGTGTCACGGCAGGTGATGATTATGCTGCCATGCATCAGGCGTTGACCCGTCGTTTCAGTAAGCTCAAGGATGGGGAGGGTAAAATGCCTGATATCTTACTGGTGGATGGCGGTAAGGGGCAGTTGGCAATGGCTCGTGATGTGCTTCAAGAGCTGGCGGTTCCGGATCTCGTCTTGTTGGGTGTGGCCAAGGGTGTAACTCGCAAGCCAGGTTTGGAGACACTCTATCTGAACGATCCCTCTAATGAGTTCAGCTTGCCGGGTCACTCTCCTGCATTGCACCTGATACAGCAGATTCGTGACGAGGCGCATCGCTTTGCTATTACGGGGCATCGAGCAAGAAGAGGGAAGGCGCGTAGGACATCTACGCTTGAAGATGTTGCAGGAGTAGGGCCGAAGCGGCGTAGAGAGCTGCTTAAGTACTTCGGAGGCCTGCAAGAGCTTAATCGTGCAAGTGTCGATGAGATAGCCAAGGCGCCAGGAATTAGCAAAAAACTAGCTGAGCAGATTTATGCTGCACTGCACAGTGAGTAGAATGTCCAGACATTCATATATTTCCTGTGCCAATGAACATTCCTAACCTGCTTACTGTTCTGCGCGTTCTGCTCATTCCTTTCTTTATTGCTCTGTTTTACATGCCGGTTTCTTGGAGCTATTGGGCGGCGAGTTCAGTGTTTGCCTTGGCTAGTTTTACTGATTGGCTGGATGGCTACTTGGCTCGTCGATGGAAACAGAGTACTCCATTCGGAGCTTTCCTGGACCCGGTTGCTGACAAGCTCATGGTTGCGGTGGCCTTGGTGCTTCTGGTGCAGGAACATGCCACTATTTGGTTAACGTTGCCTGCTACCATTATTATTGGTCGAGAAATTGTAGTGTCAGCCCTTCGTGAGTGGATGGCAGAATTAGGGGCGCGAGCTCAAGTAGCTGTATCTAGTCTTGGCAAATGGAAAACAGCGGCGCAGATGGTGTCTTTGATTGTGCTGTTGGCTAATCCTCCTCAACTGACGTTCTGGGTTTTGACAGGGTATGTTCTTCTGATCATTGCGGCTGCGCTTACGCTTTGGTCTATGTGCAGTTATCTGCTTGCGGCTTGGCCGCATCTGAGCATAACGAAGAAAAAATAACTTTTTTGAATCAATGAGTTGACAGCGTCGTTGGATTGTATAGAATGGCGCCCGTCACCAAGACGCGGGAATAGCTCAGTTGGTAGAGCACGACCTTGCCAAGGTCGGGGTCGCGAGTTCGAGTCTCGTTTCCCGCTCCAGTTTGTCAGTCAGCTCCGCTTTAATTGGGGTTGGCTTATGAGGCCGGGTGGCAGAGTGGTCATGCAGCGGATTGCAAATCCGTGTACGCCGGTTCGATTCCGACCTCGGCCTCCACTATGTAGCCCTGCAGATCTAGCGGTCTGTAGGGTTTTTTATTTTTACTTTGGTTCGCTGTGCTGGCTAAGTTGGATTGTTTGCTATCTATCCCTAGCTAAATGCTCAGTGTAGAGCGCTACCGCCCGGATGGCGAAATCGGTAGACGCAAGGGACTTAAAATCCCTCGGAGGAAACTCCGTGCCGGTTCGATTCCGGCTCCGGGCACCAGTTGTAATAAGGGCTTGACTTGATTGGTCAGGCCCTTATTTTTTGAGGCAAGGTCTGGCTGCTTTATAGTGGCAATCGGCCTACTATCTGCTCAAACATTCTTTTATTCGTGAAGTAACCCTTTGAAAAGCGCCAGGCAATGGGCTTTCCTTCGTCTGTTTTCAATGTAATTGAAAACACCGTTGAATCTAGCGCTCTTGCTAACAACGCGTAGTCTTTCAGGCTTATTCTTACAATCGGTATGTCTGGAATGATCACGGCAAGTCGATCCCGCTTTGGTTATGCGAGTTATCGGCCTGTGTTGGCTATTCTTCAGTTTCAATCAATAGTTTTACAGCTACGGCATGCCAAAAGTGATCTTTGATCAAGTGCCCAGGTGATGGCTTGCTTTCAAGTTGTGCTGCGTGAAAACCACTAGGTAGCTAGACTGATTGGCTTGGTGTGGAGGGCTAATATTTTTAGGTGTGGCCTAATGCTTGGTTGTATAGCTAATCATTTTCTGAAAGCATATATATTCTTTGTTGCTCCAGTGATCCTTCATCGATTAATTGAAAAGTGCATAGGCCTGCCATCGTTCGGTAGGATATATAATTCGATGCTGTAGCTTACTGGCTCATCCGAACCATGTGGCCCTTGGTATGGGTCACCACTGTTAAAGGAGGCGCCATGCCCACTATTACTCTTCCCGACGGTAGCCAACGTTTATTCGATCATCCTGTTACAGTCACAGAGGTCGCTCAGTCTATAGGCGCTGGATTAGCGAAAGCTACTCTGGCAGGCAAAGTAGATGGACGTCTGGTGGATGCTTGCGACGTTATTGATCATGACGCGTCCCTGCAAATTATTACGCCTAAAGATGAAGAGGGTTTGGAGATCATCCGTCACTCTTGTGCTCATCTGGTTGGTCATGCTGTAAAGCAGCTGTTCCCGACAGCGAAGATGGTAATTGGTCCTGTTATTAATGAGGGATTCTATTACGACATCTCGTATGAGCGTCCTTTTACGCTGGATGATCTGGCTGCTATCGAGACGCGGATGCGTGAGTTGATCGATAAGGACTACGACGTCATCAAGCGTATGACTCCGCGAGAGCAGGTTATCGAGACGTTTAAAGCGAGAGGGGAAGATTACAAGCTCCGCTTGATTGAAGATATGCCTGATGAAAAGGCAATGGGGTTGTATCATCATGAAGAGTATGTGGACATGTGTCGTGGTCCGCATGTGCCCAATACCCGATTTTTGAAGGCATTTAAGCTAACGAAGCTGTCTGGTGCCTACTGGCGTGGCGACTCCAAAAACGAACAGCTGCAGCGTGTCTATGGTACGGCTTGGGCCGATAAAAAGCAGCTGGCAGCTTATATTCAGCGCATTGAAGAAGCTGAAAAACGTGACCACCGCAAGCTGGGCAAGCGGCTGGATCTCTTCCATACTCAGGAAGAGGCGCCAGGAATGGTGTTCTGGCATCCTAACGGCTGGACTGTTTATCAGGCGCTTGAGCAGTACATGCGCCGTATTCAGCATGAAAACGGCTACTCCGAAATCCGTACGCCACAAGTTGTGGATCGTTCCCTTTGGGAAAAGTCCGGCCACTGGGCTAACTATGCCGACAATATGTTTACGACTGAATCGGAAAGTCGTGACTATGCTATCAAGCCAATGAACTGTCCTTGCCATGTGCAGGTATTTAATCAGGGGCTCAAGAGTTACAAGGAGCTTCCTCTTCGTCTGGCAGAGTTCGGCGCTTGTCACCGTAATGAGCCATCAGGCTCTTTACATGGCATTATGCGTGTCAGGGGGTTTACTCAAGATGACGCTCACATTTTCTGCACAGAAGACCAAATGCAGGAAGAGGCGGCTGCTTTCATTAAGCTTACTTTGGCGGTTTACGCTGATTTCGGATTCACTGATATACAACTGAAGCTTTCTACCCGTCCTGAAAAGCGTGTTGGTTCAGATGACTTGTGGGATCAGGCAGAATCAGCATTAGCTGCGGCGCTTGATCATGCAGGGCTGGCCTATGACTTGCAGCCGGGAGAAGGTGCATTCTACGGTCCAAAAATTGAATTTTCTTTGAAGGACTGTCTAGGTCGAGTATGGCAATGCGGTACGCTACAGCTTGATTTTAATTTGCCGTCTCGTCTCGGTGCTGAATACGTCAGTGAAGATAATAGCCGTAAGCACCCAGTAATGCTGCATCGTGCTATCCTTGGTTCCTTTGAGCGATTCATCGGTATTTTGATTGAGCATTACGAGGGATCTTTCCCGGCGTGGCTTGCTCCAACTCAGGCAGTGGTCATGAATATCACTGACAAACAGGCCGATTTCGCTAACGAAGTGGTGCAAATTCTTGATCAAAGCGGTTTCCGAGCTAAAGCTGACTTGAGAAACGAGAAAATCGGCTTTAAAATTCGGGAGCATACTTTGCTCAAGGTTCCCTATCTTCTTGTTATAGGTGATCGGGAAGTTGAATCAAGAGCCGTGGCTGTACGCACGCGTGAAGGTGCTGATCTGGGCTCAATGCCTATTGCGGACTTCAAGGAGCTTCTAGCTCAAGCAGTTGCTCGTCGCGGTCGACAAGAATTGGAGTAATGACTATTAAGCGTGAAATGAGACAGGATAAGCGAACTCAACCCAAGGCTCCGATCAACGAGAATATCTCGGCTCGTGAAGTCCGGTTGATTGGTGCTGACGGCCAACAGATTGGCGTCGTCTCGATTGATGAAGCGCTACGCGCTGCTGATGAAGCCAAGCTGGACTTGGTGGAAATTTCCGCCGATGCAGTACCTCCTGTGTGCCGCATCATGGATTATGGCAAGCATCTTTTCGAGAAGAAGAAGCAGACCGCAGCAGCGAAAAAGAACCAAAAACAGGTTCAGGTAAAAGAAATCAAGTTTCGTCCAGGGACGGAAGAAGGGGATTACCAGGTAAAACTACGCAACCTGGTACGTTTCCTTAATGAGGGGGACAAGGCCAAGGTATCCTTGCGATTCCGTGGTCGTGAGATGGCCCACCAGGAGCTGGGTATGGAGCTGTTAAAGCGGGTCGAGGCTGACCTTGCTGAATACGGTGCCGTAGAACAGCATCCTAAGATGGAAGGACGCCAGCTAATTATGGTCATCGCCCCTAAAAAGAAAAAGTAACCACCAGGGCACTGGCAGGCCTTGCGGTTATGCGTAATCACCCAATGCGGAGTATATGAACATGCCAAAGATGAAAACCAAAAGTGGTGCAGCGAAGCGTTTTAAAAAGACCGCTTCCGGTTATAAGCACAAGCACGCGTTCAAGAGTCACATCTTGACCAAAATGACCACCAAGCGTAAGCGCCAGCTGCGTGGTACATCTCTGATGCACCCGTCTGACGTTCAAAAAGTTGAGCGCATGCTGCGCGTTCGTTAATCGGTCACAAGGTAAAGGTATAACTCATGGCTCGTGTTAAGCGTGGCGTAATTGCCCGTCGTCGTCATAAAAAAATTCTGAAGCTGGCTAAAGGTTACTACGGTGCTCGCTCTCGTGTGTTCCGTGTTGCTAAGCAGGCTGTGATCAAGGCAGGCCAATACGCCTATCGTGACCGCCGTCAGCGCAAGCGTCAGTTCCGCGCCCTATGGATCGCTCGTATTAATGCTGGTGCTCGTATGAACGGTCTGTCTTACAGCCGTTTCATTGCTGGCTTGAAGAAAGCGGCCATTGAGATCGACCGTAAGGTTCTGGCCGATCTGGCGGTAAATGAAAAAGTAGCGTTCGCTGCGATTGTCGAGAAAGCTAAAGCTTCTTTAGCTTAAGCCCTGTGTCAATCAGGGCCTTGGCCCGACAGTAACGTCACCAGTAGGGGAAGGGCCTAAAGCTCTTCCCCTATTTTGTATCTGGAGTCAGTGAATGGAAAACCTGGAGGCACTGGTCAGCCAAGCGTTGGAGGCCGTGCAGCAAACTGAAGACACGACTGTTCTTGAACAGCTACGGGTTGGCTACCTAGGGAAAAAAGGTGAGCTTACCCAGGTCATGAAGACGCTGAGCAATCTGCCTGCAGAAGAGCGGCCGAAAGTCGGTGCGCTGATCAATGCGGCTAAAGAGCGTGTGCAAGATGCGCTTAACGCCCGCAAACAGTTTTTAGAAGAATCCGCTTTGGCTGAAAAATTAGCGGCGGAGCGGGTTGACGTAACATTGCCTGGCAGAGGGCAGACAACGGGTGGTCTGCACCCTATTACCCGTACTTTGGAACGTATCGAGCGACTTTTTACAGGTATTGGTTACAGCGTGGCTGAAGGCCCTGAAATCGAAGACGACTACCATAACTTCGAGGCGCTGAATATTCCAGGTCACCACCCGGCTCGTGCTATGCACGATACATTTTATTTTAATGCTACACGTCTACTGCGTACGCATACCTCACCCGTGCAGATTCGTGTCATGGAGCAGCAGCAGCCTCCGATTCGTATCATCTGCCCAGGCCGAGTTTATCGCTGCGATTCCGATCAGACGCACTCGCCGATGTTTCATCAGGTAGAAGGGCTTGTGATTGATGAGAAGGTCAGCTTTGCCGACCTCAAGAGCACGATAGTGGGTTTTCTGCGCGAGTTTTTTGAAGAAGACCTAGAGGTCCGCTTCAGACCCTCTTATTTCCCATTCACTGAGCCTTCTGCAGAAGTCGACATCCGTCGACATGTCAATAAAGACGGCCAGCTGACCCCTAGCTGGCTTGAAGTCTTAGGTTGCGGAATGGTGCACCCTAACGTGTTGCAAATGGCGGGTATCGATCCTGAGAAATATCAGGGCTTCGCGTTTGGTATGGGCGTTGAGCGCCTAGCCATGCTGCGTTACGGCGTAAATGACTTACGGCTGTTCTTCGATAACGACCTGCGCTTCCTGGCGCAATTCCGCTAGCTTTAATAGGGGGCACAATGAAATTCAGTGAACAATGGTTGAGATCTTGGGTAAGTCCACCGGCTTCTCGGGACGATTTAGTCGCTCAGTTATCCATGGCAGGTCTTGAAGTGGACGACGTCGAGCCGGTGGCCGGGCAGTTCAGCGGTGTGGTAGTAGGGGAGGTGCTCGCTACTGAGCGGCATCCTGACGCTGATAAGCTGAATGTATGCCGTGTTAGTAATGGCCAGGAAGAGTTTCAGGTCGTATGCGGTGCGCCAAATGTGCGTGCTGGTCTAAAGATTCCCTTCGCTATGATTGGCGCCAAGCTGCCAGGTGATTTCACTATAAAGAAAGCCAAGCTGCGCGGCGTTGAGTCTCAAGGCATGCTGTGTTCTGCTAGTGAGTTGAGCGTATCAGAAGATAATGCAGGTCTGATGGAACTGCCTTCAGATGCACCGGTAGGCAAGGATTTCCGTGATTACTTGGGGTTGGACGACGTTTCTATAGACGTTGATCTAACGCCTAATCGCGGCGATTGTTTATCAATTGCCGGCCTCGCTCGTGAAGTTGGTGCGCTCTATGGCGTCCCGGTGCATGCGCTTGATGTTTCTCCTACACAAGTAAATATAGAAGATGTGCGCCCAATTGAGGTTGTTGAGCCTTCTGCTTGCCCTCGTTATGTAGGGCGTGTGCTAAAAAATGTTGACCTCTCCCGCCCTACGCCACAATGGATGGTAGAGCGCCTGCGGCGATCCGGGATTCGTAGCATTGATGCTGCAGTCGATGTAACTAATTACGTTATGCTTGAGCTTGGGCAGCCTATGCATGCTTTTGATCTCAACGAGATCAAGGGCGGCATTCGTGTTCGCTTAGCGCAGCCCGACGAGAAGCTGGTTCTGTTAGACGGCCAAGAGATTACTCTTCGCCCGGATACGTTAGTTATTGCCGACCATGAGCGCGCGCTAGCTATAGCTGGGATCATGGGGGGGGAATACAGTGGTGTAAGCGCCACTACCGCGGATCTGTTCCTGGAAAGCGCCTTCTTCGATCCTATTGCTGTTGCTGGTAAGGCACGCTCCTATGGTCTTCACACTGACTCTTCGCACCGCTTTGAGCGCGGAGTAGACTTTGATCTGCCTCGTCGTGCAATGGAGCGCGCTACAGCCCTACTGGTAGATATTGTCGGCGGCGAACCAGGTCCGGTGATAGAGATAGCAAGTGCTGAACATTTGCCTGTTAAGACCCCTATTACTTTGCGTAGTGAGCGCATCGAGCAAGTGCTAGGTCTGCGTCTTGAGAGTGATGAAGTTGAGCGCCTGCTGAAAGGTCTTGCATTGACCGTTGAGTCTACAGATGAAAACCACTGGAAAATTGGCGTTCCTAGCCATCGTTTCGACATAGCAATCGAAGTCGATTTGATAGAAGAATTGGCGCGCCTTTACGGATATAACCGCCTTCCGACTCGTTTTCCACAAGCACGCTTGGCTCCAAAAGGATATGCCGAGGCGCGTACTGGCCTTTCGCAATTTCGACACCAGTTGGTTGCTCGGGGTTATCAGGAAGCTATTACTTATAGTTTCATAGACGAAAAGACATTCAAGCTATTCTCGCCAACGCTTGATCCAGTATTGTTGGCTAATCCGATTTCTCAAGATATGGCTGCTATGCGCGCTTCGCTTTGGCCGGGCTTGGTCAAGGTGTTGCAGCACAATCTTAATCGCCAGCAGAGTCGGGTGCGCTTGTTTGAGTCAGGGCTTCGTTTTGTCGGTTCACTAGATGATTTGGCGCAAGAGCGTGTCTTGGCTGGTCTGATTTCGGGGCCACGCTCTCCAGAAAGCTGGAACGCTGGTTCTGAGCGTGTAGATTTTTTCGATATCAAAGGCGATGTTGAATCGCTGTTAGGTTGCGGTGAAAATGTAGGTGATTTTACCTTTGTCGCCGCAGAGCATCCTGCGTTGCATCCTGGGCAGACTGCACGCATTGAGCGTGACGGCCGGCTGGTGGGTTATGTGGGAGCGTTACATCCCGAGTTATTAAAAGCTTTGGATTTAGATCAACCTGTTTATGTATTTGAAGTGTTGCTAGGTGAGGCGGAGCAGAGATACCTACCACGTTTCCAAGAGCTGTCACGTTATCCAGAAGTACGTAGAGACTTGGCAGTCCTAGTGAATATAGAGATATCTTCGGCGGATGTTTTGTCGGTTGTACGGGACAAGGCTGGTGAGTATCTGGTTGATTTAAGACTGTTTGACGTATATCAAGGCAAGGGCATTGATCCGCTTAGAAAAAGTCTTGCAGTTGGCTTGACCTGGCAGCATCCATCACGCACTCTTACTGATGAAGAAATCAACGAAACGACACAGAAAATCCTCGTTTCCCTAGAAAAAAGGTTTAACGCCACATTAAGGAAATAGCGTATGGGGGCTCTGACGAAAGCTGAGTTGGCTGAACGTCTCTATGAGGAGCTTGGTCTGAATAAGCGTGAGGCCAAGGAGCTAGTGGAGTTGTTTTTCGAAGAAATTCGAAATGCTTTAGAGCAGAACGAGCAGGTTAAGCTATCAGGTTTTGGTAACTTTGATTTGCGAGACAAGCGTCAGCGCCCCGGACGCAATCCTAAAACAGGTGAAGAGATACCAATCACGGCACGCCGTGTGGTGACTTTCCGTCCTGGGCAAAAACTTAAGGCCAGGGTAGAAGCGTATGCTGGAACCAAGCCATAACAATGAGTTACCTGCTATACCGGGTAAGCGATACTTCACTATTGGTGAGGTAAGTGACCTCTGTTTGGTAAAACCCCATGTCCTTAGATACTGGGAGCAGGAGTTTCCTCAGCTTAACCCGGTAAAAAGGCGAGGTAATCGTCGTTATTACCAGCGACAAGATGTCATTATGATCCGTCAGATCAGGGCTCTGCTTTATGACCAAGGTTTTACCATAGGCGGGGCTCGTCTAAGGTTGTCGAGTGATGATGCTAAGGATGATACTACCCAGTATCGCCAGCTAATAAAGCAAATGATTAGCGAATTAGAGGATGTTTTGGGAGTTCTTCAAAAATAATTTAAAAAAACCTTCCATTTATCAAAACCTTAGCTTAATATGTTCGCCATCTCGCAAGGGATAGAGTCGGGGCGTAGCGCAGCCTGGTAGCGCACTTGCATGGGGTGCAAGGGGTCGAGTGTTCGAATCACTCCGTCCCGACCAAATATCTAAAAACGGGTCAACAATCTATGATTGTTGACCCGTTTTGCTTTTGAGCGTCATGAAGACGCTGCATGGACTTGCCCCTACCAAATCAGACACCAACTCCCCGTTAAACTGATGCTGCTGCCAAACGCCTGAATTCTCTCGGTGACCGATGTTTCAAAGCGCTGTGCGGATGCTGCTCGTTGTAGTGCTCGAAGGCAATCGTCAGATTGCGCAGCGCCGTTTCTCGGTCAGGTTTGGGCATGTGCGCCACGTAATCACGCTTGATCGTCTTCACGAAGCTCTCCGCCATGCCATTGCTCTGCGGGCTGCGCACCGGCGTGCTCACCGGCTGCAAGCCGATCTGGCGGGCAAACTGCCGTGTCTGCTCGGCGATATAGGCCGAGCCGTTATCGCTCAACCATTGCACCAGCGTGCTTGGTAGTTGATCGCCAAATCGCTTCTTCACGCTTTCTAGCATCAAGTCTCGGATGTCATCGCCGCTGTAGCCTGTCGGGCTGGCGACCCAACCAATGGCTTCGCGATCACAGCGGTCCGGGGCAAAGGTCACGCTCAACTTTGCACCATCGTTGCAGCGGAACTCGAAGCCGTCCGAACACCACCGTGTATCGCTGGTAGCGACGGCAATGCGGCCTTTATGCCGGCGCAGTACGCCCTGTTGTTTGATTCGTCTCCCCAACAGCAGGTTGTGGTCGCGCATCACTCGATAAACCCGCTTCACATTGATCGGGGCTAGCGAGCGAGTTTCACGCTCGCGGCGCAACAAACCCCAGACGCGACGGTAGCCATAGCTGGGCAGCTCGCTAACTTGCCGCTTAATCTCAGCGACCAGTTCCTTGTCATTCACGAGCCGGCGTCGCCGCACTTTGGGCGATATTGATTGCTTGATGCGAACCGTTAATTGCGAGCGCGACACACCGAGACATTCGCTTACCAGTTTCACTGGTCGTCTCCCGGCAACAAGGGTGAGTGCGCAATCCATTTTCGCGACCGAGCGATCTCCACGACCTCTTTGAGAACTTCGGCTTCCATCGTCTTCTTGCCCAGCATTCGCTGCAATTCGCAGATTTGCTTGAGCGCATCACTCAGCTCGGATGCCGGTACCACAGCTTCGCCGGCACTGACTGCCGACAGGCTTCTGTCCTGGTACAGCTTGCGCCACAGGAACAGCTGGTTGGCATTGATGCCGTTGCGCCGGGTAACCACGGAAACACTTTGTCCGGGCTTAAGGCTCTCGCGAACAATGGCCAGCTTCTGGTCGGTGCTCCAGCGGCGACGGCGTTCCTGGCCGAGCAGCTCACCACTCTTACGCGCTTGTAATATGTCGCCAGCAGTGTTGCCTTTACCAATGAAAACCAAGCATTTCCTTTCAATGCCATTTCATTAGTAGCCTGCTGCGTCTCTTGGGTTTTTCTGAAAGGTCGCGTTTGTTAGCTTAATGCCGTTATGGCAAGCGGAGGCAGACATGACAGGTCGCTACGAGCTTTCGAGTCAGCGCTGGGCATTGATTGAAGACATCGCTTCTCCTCCCAGGCCATGGGCCGTCCTCGCCGGGATGATCGACAGATGCTCAATGGTATGTTCTGAATCTTTTGCTCCGGCGCCAAATGGCGTGATCTACCCGAACGCTACGGCCCTTGGAAAACGGTCTATCAGCATTTTCGCCAATGGCGGGACGACGGCACGTTTGAGCGCGTATTGACTCGTCTGCATCTGCGGCTTCGCCAGGGTGGCTTTATCGATCTGGATACCTGGATGGTAGACTCCACGACCATTCGAGCTACCCGTGCTGCGGCAGGAGGCGGAAAAAAGGGGCCGGACGAACCTGTAGATCACTGCCTGGGACGCAGCCGGGGTGGGTTAGGTACCAAGATTCACCTGATCTGCGATACCAATGGTTATCCGCTGAGCTTTACCCTCTCGCCTGGTCAGCAGGCCGATTCGCGCAACTTTATTCCGTTACTGGATCAGGTGCGTCTTCCTGGCTCTCAGGGCAGACCACGCAAGCGTTGCCGGACAGTGATCGCGGACAAGGGCTACGATAGTGAAGGG
>NZ_DEYV01000025.1:0-109754 GCF_002364655.1 Pseudomonas sp. UBA3149 | reverse complement strand
TTTTGTTAGCGGCTCTAAATAGGATAAGAAACCCAAAAAATCTGGACAGTAAAGCCAGAAGCGACGCTTATTAAATGCACAGCCTCCCTCTAAAAAAGCAATTAAACAAGACAGCTTTAGCTCAGAAGTACAAACCAACAATTACAATGCAAGCGTATAAGATAGACAAATAATTCAGCGAGTATATAAGCAAGAAATACTCAACTTAATTTTTAATTAATCGAGCTTCGCATGCATAAAAAAACTCAATTTACCCAGGAAATTTTCTTCAAAGAAACCCTGAGCAAATTGAGTACTATAAACAAATACCAATGTCCAATTACTCAAACATTTGCATATGATTTAAACAGGAACAGCTTTTACCACGTACTGGAAAGGTAAAGCATCTTCCATAGCCACCTGAGGATCACTGTTTGCCGCTTTTGCCATCTCACCGATCAGGGGCAAAAAGCGATCACGATGGGGCTCATTGAAAATTCGGGGCCATCCTTCGTCCACCTCAAATCCTGAGCTTCTGAAAAGCTCCAAAAGAGTCTGACGGGTAAACCAGCGAAGATGGGTTTTATCCAGAAGGCCGCTTTCTTCGTAACGAAAATCACCAATGGAAAGCTTGGCCTGTATCGACCAGTGCTGTGCGTTGGGAATGCAAGCTACTACACAGCCACCCTCTGGAATAACTTGCCTTATTTGTTTAAGGACATTCCATGGATTACTCAAATGTTCCAAGGTATCCCCAAAAACCCAGCAGTCTCTATTGCTGTGTATTGAGTAAAACTCTTGATCTGCATTATCGATATTGAGCGTTTCTGCAGAGTCACAAAACCTTTTGGCAAGCTCGGTGTAGTCAGCATCAATTTCTACGCCATGATAATTACAGGCTGAGTTGACTTTCTTGAACTCCCTAGCCAAGGCACCTGAGCTACAACCCACCTCAATAACAGACATTGACGAGGCTGGCATTATTTTTAATAAGTCTGGGTTATGTTGCTCATGCACTGGTGTTTGTTTCATAATTTTTCCTCACCGAGCAGGCGAATATCATGGGCAAGCTACAAGTGTAGCCCGGCCTTTTAAAGCCGGGCTCTGATTACAGCTTGTCGAACAAGCTAAGCTGGCTGACACGCGCAAAGGAAGCTTGCGCCGCCTCCAGCATTGTTTGCTGCAGGATGAGCTTTGAAGAAGCCTCGGCCATGTCCGTGTCACGGATATCGGACTGAGTAGACTTGTTCGTCATGTTCAAGCTTTCGTTCTCCACCGAGAGCGTCTCAATCGTATTAAGGCGCGCGCCAATTGAAGCTTGAGTAGACAGCACCTGCCCCAGCGCACTATCAATATTACCTACGGCGGCGTTCAGCGACTCATTCAGCTTGAATTTGGCCGCGTTGTCACCCGACACCGGCGCTTTCAGCGCTTTCGACAAATTAGACAGCGTATCCAGGATACCTTGGGTATTCTGTGACTTAGGCGAAACACTCAACCGGTCGCCAGCCTGCGCGGTACCACCAACATCAAACTGGACGCCGCCATACGTCAGCGTGTTGCTGTTGAGCGCGCCTGAAGCCAAGGGCTTGTCACCTTCAGAAAGAGGCTGAGCATAGACTTCGTAATCGGTAGTGCTGGTGAACTTGATCGTCACTCCGGAAGCTGGAAAGGTCGATGAGTACGCGCCTGCATCTACAATCCTGGCATTGCCAATCTGAGCATTCGACGCATTTTGGCCTGAGACGGTGAACTTGTCTGAGGCGACCGACAGTTCGAATGTGTGTCCTTTCAGTTGATCCTCAGCGCTTGGAGCTGCAGACAGTGCGTTAAAGTCAAGAGCAAACTCAACACCCCGGAACGATATGTTGTTCTTGCTTTTGGCAACATCGAACGAGCCGGTCGTCAACGTCTGGCTCGGGTCAGCCTTGCTGTAAATTTTGTATTCATTACTGCTGGTCAGCTCGGCTACATAAGGCGCACCGCTGCGATAGCTATTGTCAAAGCTCTGCTCGTTGCTGATTACGCCCTGCCCCATATAGGCCTTCTGGCCGCTGCTGGGTGCATTGGTCAACGTTGTGCCGGTACGGCTGCTGTTGCCTACGTTTTCAAACAGACTCCAGCCGCTATCGTTGGACGAAAGCCGCATTGAGCTGGATACCTGAACTTCAAGAGTGCCTTGGTCTCCCGTATAGCTATAGCTTCCGTCAGGATTTTGGGTGAATGGAGCTGACGAACTCTTGGCCCCACCAAACAAGTATTGGCCATTTGCATCCTGGCTATTCATCGAGGTCAAGAGCTGCTGTTGAATCTGGTCAATTTCAGCTGCTACGGACTTTCTGTCGATATCAGAATAGGAGCCATTGCCCGCACCAAGCGCCAACTCACGTGCGCGCTGCAGCATGTTGCCCATGGAAGTCAGTACACTTTCCTCTTGCAGCAAACTATTTTTCGCCGTATCCAGATTGCCTTTGTACTGTCCAAGCTGAGCCTGTTGCTGCTCCAACTGAAGCAGACGAGCAGCGCCAACAGGATCGTCTGCCGGCGTCTGGATACGAACGCCGCTGGAGATCTGCTGTTGAGTTTTAACAATGCTCGAATAGCCGTTCTGATATCCGGCAATATTCGAAGCAAACATTTGTGAAGTAGAGATGCGCATGAATAAAGCCTCTATCGAACTGCGTTGATCAGCGTATCGAACGTGCTGCGAGCAATCGAGATCACCTGCGCAGACGCGTTGTAATACTGTTGAAACTTGACCAGGTTGGCCGCCTCTTCGTCCAGGTTGACGCCTGATACCGAATCACGACTGTCTTTTGCTTGGGTCAGCACAGCGCTCGTTGCCTTGGTGTCGAGCTGGGCTTGACTTGTAATGGCCCCTACTCGCTCAATCAATGAGCTATAAGCACCAGTAATGCTGGTTCCTACACTCCCGCCACTGACGCCCACCGCATTCTTGGTTTGCAGATTCAGCAGTTGCTGAGCGTTGCGGTTGTCAGAGGCGCCGCTCTTGTTGAACGACACGGTGAGACTGTCATCCTTGGATGGAGAGCCGCTCACCGTCATTTCAAACGAGAACGTTTTGGCCGTTCCGTCTGTATTCAGTACCGCATTGCCAGCGTCATCCAGTACAGGAACATTGACAGCAACCTTGTTGTTGTTGCCCGGAACGATAGTACCGGTCCCGATGGATTCACCCTTGGTATTGAATACCGAGTAGCTCTGAGAGCCATTCGCGACGTCACCAAATACAATCTTGACCGGCGTGCCGTTCTTGATACCCGCCTGCATCTGAGCATTGGCGGTAGCATCATTGACATCCAGCTTGGTCGTCAAAGTCGGCTGCGTCACACTGCCAGACCCTTTATTACCGGTTGTAAGCGTGGCGGACAGCGGTGCAGCGAACGCCAGCTGAGAGGCATCCTTGAGCTGCGCGGAGATGTCTGCCGCCCCGGTACGAGTCGGTATGATCGTGAACTTGTCACCCTTTACCGCAGACCCGCTCGCCAGGCTCAGCGAGAAGCCATCAATCACCGGTGCAGGTGAAGCATCCAGGTTGTAAGAGCCCATGGCTTGGCCATCGGAAAGACGGCGCACCGAATATCTATTACCTTCCAGCATCGTGACTTCATAGTCACTAGTGGTCAGCTTGCTGGTGTCCTTGATGTCTACGTTCAGGCTTGCCGTCTTATCGCTGTTGCCAATCTGGGCAAGGCTGCGATGAGAAACGTTGGCGGCGCTGTTAAGATCAGCAAACATCGGCGAACCGAAGTTGCCGTTAAGATCCAGGCCCTGCCCCAACTGGCTATTCACCTGCTCGGTAATCACCATCGCCATGCGGCCCAGCTCATTACGGGCCGGATCAAGCACGTTGTCACGGTAGTTGAGCAATCCGCCCATTTCACCGCCCGTTACTACGGACGAGACATCTTGGGTTGTATTGGCCTTGGTCAACGTAACGGCATAACGCGCCGGATCGATCTGGCTGGGGCCTGCTGCAAGTGTAGACACGGAGTTGCCGACCACCAGGGGCTGACCTGAGCCGATATACAGGTTGTAGTTGCCGTCCTGGTTGACCACCGTCACGCCGATCATCTCAGAAAGCTGACGTACCGCCTCGTCCCGGGCATCCAGCAGATCGTTGGGCGAAGCGCCGTTGCCCGAGGCCTCGGCAATAGCCTGGTTGTACTGAGCTACGCTACCTGCCAGTTTGTTGGCCTGTGTGGCCATGCTGGCCAACTGCTCGTTAACGTAGTTATTTTGGTCTATCAGCTGGTTGGTTACGGAGTTGAAGCGCTCGCTCAAGCCCTGAGCCTGTGTCAGAAGCAGTTGGCGAGAGGCATTATCCGTAGGACTGGCCGATGCTGTCTGCAGCGCAGCAAAGAATGACTGCATGACCTTGCTAACGCCGGTAGTACCGTCCGACAGCAGTGAGTCGACCTGCTTGACCTGGTTGTAAAACGACTGCGCGGCGCTATTCAGCGCGGTGGTCGTCCTTACCTGGGTACCCAGATAGTCGTTATAAATACGGCGCACGTCGGCAATGGTCGTACCGGTACCAATATAGGAGGTACCTTCAAGACGCGCTGCCGTCGTTTTCTGAACGGTCTGCTGACGGGTATACCCTGCGGTATCCGCATTGGTAATGTTATGACCCGTCGTGCTCAAAGCACTCTGGCTGGCTGAAAGCCCCGAAAGTCCGATTGAAATGAGGTTCGACATGATCAGGCCTTATGAACGAATCGTAGTTGAGCTATTCGAGGCAATGTTCTGGTAAGTACCAATGCCTTGAGCAATTTGCGTTACCTTGCGTGCATAGTTCGGGTCAGTGGCATAGCCGGCTTGCTGGAGTCCTTTCATGAACTTCTCTGAATCGCCTCCGCTGTTGAGCGCCTTCTGATACCGATCGTTGTCCTGCAGAAAGCTCACATAGTCATGGAAGCTGTCTGCGTACGAGTCATATGCACGGAACTTGGCTACCTCTTTAACGGGCTGCCCGTTCACATATTCGGTAGTCAGTGCACGCGCCGAACCACCCTGCCAGCCATGAGCCTTGATGCCGAACAGGTTGTGGCTACTGGAGCCGTCCTGCTGCTGGATGATGGACTTGCCCCAGCCGGTTTCAAGTGCAGCCTGGGCTACCAGAAAACGCGGGTCGACGCCGATCCGCTCAGCCGCTTCCTTCGCCATTGGCAGCATCGTGTTAACGAAGTCCTCACGGCTACTGAAGGATGACTTACTGGCCAGGGGTGGTTGCGCATACCGACGTCCACTAATCTCTTGGGAGGCACCCGTACTCAGACCTTTATCGGCCGAAACGGCCAGAGCTTGAGCAGGCTTCCAATCATTTTTTGACAGTGCAGTGTTAGCCGTGCCGGCAACTTGACTGGTCGGATTTTGTACATCCGGCACAATACCGGCCATGACGCGATCAACCAGCTTTCCAGGCAACGCCAGGCGGCGTTGATTGAGAAACTTGGAGTCATCACGCGCAGGATCTACAGTGGCCAGTTTGTGATCGGAGCGAAGCGTTGAAGGCTGGGCAGCCGCTGAAGCCTCACTTTTCGGCGCCGCCGCTGCCTGCCCTACCTGCGCAAATGGATTCGGACGATGGCTGGTCTGACCCGTCTTCGAGAGCTGACGCTCAAGCACAGAGGCTAAGCCAAGGCCACCACCCTCTCGCGAGAGCGACACGGCCATCTGCTGGTCATACATGCTCTGGTATTGCTTGGTCGTTTCGCTCTGAAACGGACTGTCCTTATCGGCCAGCACTTCATTAGCCGAGCGCATGGACTTCATCATCTGGTTCAGGAAGAGCGACTCGAACTCCTGAGCCACTTTCTTGACGTTTTCCTCACTATCCCGGTTCTTGCCCTTCATCTGGGCAAGGCGGTTCAGGTCGGTGTATGCGCCGGAATCGACGTTACTGCTGTAGGTTCCGCCCAAACGAGAGTCCATGACTACTGCTCCGTTAAATTACAATCAGATCGGCCTGCAAGGCGCCAGCCTGTTTAAGCGCCTCGAGGATCGCCATCAAATCACTGGGTGCTGCGCCAACTTGGTTGACGGCCCGTACAATCTCATCAAGAGTCGTGCCAGGACCAAACCTGAACATCGGCTTGGCTTCCTGCTTGGCCTTGACCGTCGAGTTGGGTACCACTGCTGTCTGGCCGTCCGAGAGCGGATTGGGCTGACTGACAATGAGATCTTCACTGATGGTGACCGTCAGGCTGCCGTGCGTAACAGCTGCAGGCGCAACTTTTACGTTCTGCCCGACGACGATAGTGCCGGTACGCGAGTTGATAATGACCTTGGCAACTGCTTCGCCTGGGCTGACTTCCAGGTTTTCCAGCACAGAGATATAGTCCACGCGCTGGTTGGGATCGAGCGGTGCCGTCACACGAACCGAGCCGCCATCTACTGCCGTTGCCACACCGGGACCCAGCAGGTCGTTGATCTTGTCAACGATATGTTTGGCGGTTGTAAAGTCCGAACGGTTAAGGTTCAGCGTCAGCGAGTTGCCTTGATCGAAGCCGCTCGGAACCGGACGCTCGACGGTGGCCCCGCCAGGGATACGCCCTGCTGACGGAACGTTGACAGTGATACGCGAGCCGTCCTTACCTTCTGCGTCAAAACCACCTACAACCAGGTTGCCTTGCGCGACGGCATACACATTACCGTCGATACCTTTTAGCGGAGCCATCAACAGGCTACCGCCACGCAGGCTCTTGGCATTACCGATCGACGAGATGGTAACGTCGATCGTCTGGCCTGGCTTGGCAAACGCTGGCAGGTCCGCATGAATGGATACAGCAGCCACGTTTTTAAGCTGGACGTTTCCGCCGTTGGGGACCTTGATACCGAACTGCGCCATCATGTTATTGAAGGTCTGGACGGTAAACGGTGTCTGAGTCGTCTGGTCACCTGTACCATTCAGGCCTACAACCAAGCCATAACCAATCAACTGGTTGGTCCGCACGCCCTGAATCGTGGCGATGTCCTTGAGGCGTTCTGCCTGGACTGCCGTTGCCGACAGTACCAGTGCGAAAGCAACGCATAGATGTTTCAACATGATTTCACGCCTCAGAACGGAAATAGCGGACTAGTAAAGAAGCGGCTCAACCAACCCGGCTGACTGGCATCGGCAAATGCCCCGGTACCGGAATAGGTAATCCGTGCATCTGCTACCCGAGTGGAAGACACGGTGTTATTGGTGCTGATATCGTCTGCACGAATCAGTCCAGAAATGCGCATCAGCTCATTACCTGTGTTGAGCGTCAGCCATTTTTCACCCCTGACGGCCAATACTCCGTTGGGCATCACATCTGCCACCGTCACGGTCAAAGAACCCGTCAGACTGTTGCCTTGTGCAGCCTTGGCATCACCCTTGTTCTCTCGAGCGCCGTCAAACTGGGCGCCCAGGTTCAGGTTGCCACCCGAAAGCGGGTTGCCAATCTGCGCCTTGGTGCCAAACAGAGAGCTGACCCCAAGATTGGCCGAGCTGTCCTTGGAAATATCCGAACTCGCGTTCTTGCTCGCCTGAGTCCTTTCTTCCAGCGTGATGGTAATGATGTCACCTACGCGGAACGCCTTGCGGTCGGTATACAGATTCTGGTCGAACCCAGGCTGGTAAATGGAGCCATTGTTCTGCGCAGCCGGCATCGGCGTGCGCGGCAGCACCGGCGCGTAATACGGATCGTTTGGCTGAGCAGCAGGTGCTACGCAGCCAACCAGCAATACAGCGCCAAGCGCTGGAACAAGAGCAAGAAGGCGGTTCATACAAACAACGACCTCGCGAATAAAAGCGATTACAGGTTCTGAGTAACGAAGCCAAGCATCTGGTCAGCGGTGGAGATGACCTTGGAGTTCATCTCGTAAGCGCGCTGAGTAGTGATCATGTTCACTAACTCTTCCACGGTGCTTACGTTGGAGTTTTCCAATGTCTGCTGCATGACGGTGCCAAGACCATTCAAGCCAGGGGTACCGTTCTGCGGAGCACCACTGGCAGCGGTTTCCATGAACAGGTTGTTGCCTACAGCCTGCAGGCCGCCCGGGTTGATAAAGTCAGCCGTCTGAAGGTTGCCGATCACCTGCGGCGCCGCATTGTTAGCCGTGGTTACCGACACCGTACCGTCTTCGCCCACAGTAAAGGTTCTGGTCTCGGCAGGAACAACAATCGCTGGCTCCAGCGCGAAACCATTGGCGGTAACGACCTGACCATCAGAGTTCAGGTGGAAGGTACCGTCACGGGTATAGGCAATCGTGCCGTCCGGCATGGAAACCTGGAAGAAACCACGACCGTTGATGGCCATGTCCAACGGCTGATCCGTGGTTTGCAGGCTACCTTCGGTAAAGTTTTTCTGGGTACCTACGATACGTACACCAGTACCCAGTTGCAGACCTGACGGCAGCTGGCTGTCCTGAGTGGACTGGGCGCCTGGCTGGCGACGTACCTGATACAGCAAATCCTGGAACTCGGCACGGTCGCGCTTGAAGCCCGTCGTGGAGACGTTGGCCAGGTTGTTGGAAATAGTGGTCAGGTTCATGTCCTGAGCGGACAGACCTGTTTTACTGACCCACAATGCAGACATCATAATTGCGTTCTCCTCAAGCGCCGGCTTTACGGCGTTTCATGCAAACTGATAATTAGGATTGCAAAACCTTTGCCATCGCAGCCGAGTTGTCTTCAGCCGAACGCATCATCTTGATGTGCAACTCGAACTGACGGGCCAGGGCAAGAACAGAGGTCATTTCTTCAGCAGCATTCACGTTGCTGCTTTCTACGAATCCCGAAGCCACACGGACATTGGCATCCGGCGCTGCAGGCTGGTTGTTCTTAGTGTGGATCAGGCCATCAAGACCTTTTTCCATTTGCTTGGTATCAGGGTTAACCAGCTTGATGCGGTCAACCTCGGCCAGTACGCGAGGACTCTCACCTAGCGCCTGAATACTGATTGTGCCGTCCTGACCGATTTCCACCTTGGCTTGCGGAGGCACCGCAATAGGTCCGCCATTGCCAATGACCGGAAAGCCGCCGCTAGTACGCAGCTGACCCAATGCATCAATCTGAAGGCTGGCGGTACGTACATACGCCTCGCTACCATCGGGCGCCTGGACAGCAATCATGCCGTTACCCTCGATAGCGATATCCAGGTTCCGTCCGGTCTCTTGAAGCGAGCCAGGCGTAAAGTCCGTTGCCGGACGCTCGCTCATGGCATAGACGCGTGAAGGATGAGTATCACCAAATACCTGCATCGAGCGTGCTTGCTCAAGATCCTTACGGAACCCTGAAGTGGAAACGTTCGCCAAGTTGTTGGCGTGGGCACGCTGTGCCATTTCATTCTGGCTGGCACCGCTCATAGCGACGTAAAGCAACTTGTCCATAGAATCCTCTAGCGACGGTTTTTTGCAGCGAATTGCTTCGATGCAGGATCTATAGCAAGGCCTGTGCCATATTATTTAAATTAGTTAAGTAGTTGATTTAAAAAGAAAAAGGCCTCGGATGAGGCCTTTTTATCAGAGCGCCGGAATATTGTTGCCGCTAGCGGCAAACCTATCCTTCCCCTAATTAACGAATCTGAATGATCGTCTGGGAAATAGCGTTTTCAGTTTCGATGGTCTTGGCGTTAGCCTGATAGTTGCGCTGAGCAACGATCAGGTCTACCAGCTGAGCCGTCAGATCCACGTTGGAATCTTCCAATGAGCCGGACTCGATCGTACCAATCACACCTGAACCCGGAGTACCACGAACAGGCTCGCCGGACGCAACGGTCTGGATCCAATTAGTGTTGCCTACCGGACGCAGGCCCTGCATGTTGGCGAAGGTAGCCAGAACAGTCTGACCAATGTTTTTCGACTGGCCATTGGTGTAGTTGGCGAACAACGTGCCGCTGGCATCTACGGAAAGACCTGACAGCTGACCCGTGGTATAGCCATCCTGGGTTACTTTAGTAACTGCAGAGCTGCTGTTAGTCTGGGTGACCTTGGTGATATCCAGGGTTACACCCGCACCGTTGGCAGCCGCGCCATTGGCACCCCAAACGACCGGATCAGCCTTGCTGTCTTTAACAGCAGCAGGCACCCAGTTGTTCATGGTCAGCACGTTGTTTGCGTCGACCTGGAAGTCATTCGACGCAATTGAGCTCATACGACCGGCAGCGTCAAAATTCACGTTCGCTGAATACGGTGTGGTTGAGGTTGGATCTGCAGGGTTACGACCGTCAACCGTTACATACATGGTCCACTGGTTTGTATCATTCTTGACGAAGTACTGCATCATGTTGTGCTCGTTACCTTGAGTATCGAACACACTGACTGAGGTAGACCAGTTGTAGCTAGAAGCCAGATTAGGATCGAATGTAGTGGACGTCGGTACCGTCGAGCTTGAGTTCAAGGTCAGCGTCTGTGCTACGGCAGTCGTGGCTTTAGGCAGCTGGTTGGTCGTATCGACCACAAGGTCAGTCACCGCGCCGGGCACAATATTACCATCGATATCAGCACGATAGCCCTGGAGACGGTTGCCCGAATTGTCAACGATATAGCCTTCTTTATCCGTGCTGAACGTACCGTTACGAGTATAGGTCTCCGTACCGTTGTTGCTCATGATGTAAAAGCCATTACCGTTAATGGCCATGTCCAGGCTATTGCCGGTCTTGCTGATTGTGCCCTGCGTGAACTGCTGGGAAATATTGGCAGTCAAGACGCCGCTGCCTGTGGTGTTATTGCCTACACCAAACATCGACGTTGCATAGATATCGGCAAATTCGGCACGGGATGCCTTGAAGCCGGTGCTGCCTACGTTGGCAATGTTATTACCGGTAACGTTCAAGTGAGTGCTTGCTGCTTTCAGACCGCTCAGACCAACATTGAATGACATAATTCTTTCCTCTGCCGGACTGCCGGCTTACTGACCAATCATCTGAACTTGCGACAGCGTCACGCTGCCCAGCCCAGCCAGGTTAAGTTGCATTTCACCGCCATCCTGTCCCAGCGTTACGCTATTGACGGTGGCCGGCAGATAAGTAGTCAGGGCTTGCCGCGTTTCATCGATATCGGCAGATGCCTTGAAGCTATAAATTCCCGCATCAACTTTATTACCTTTCGCATCTGTACCATCCCAGATGAAATCGGTAGTGCCTGCCTTGGCTACGCCCAGGTCGATGGTCTTGACCAGCGAACCTGCACTGTCGTACACGCCGACAGTGACATCCTTACCAGCCGCTGGCATGACCAGCGAGCCATTGAAACTCTTCGAGGTATCCACCATGGACGACCCCGTCTGGGCGATCACGGAGCGTCCCACCAGTGACGACGCCTGCAGCGCTTGCGAAGACTGATAGGTACCTGCGATGCCGTTAACTGCAGAGTTCAAGTTCTGCAGGCTTTCAACACTACTGAACTGGGCCAGCTGAGCGACGAACTCACTATTGTCCTGAGGGCTTAGCGGGTTCTGGTTGTTGAGCTGAGTGACCAGCAGCTGCAGAAAATCATCCTTTCCCAGACTGCCTTTCTTATCGGTAGACGCAGTAGCATCCTTTGACGAAGTGCTCGTAAGACTTGTCAATGCCGATGCTGCAACGCCTGCGTTATTGGTATTCGTATTGATAGTGGACATGCGTGATCTCCGCTTACTGACCTAACGTCAAGACTTTCTGCATCATCTGCTTGGCAGTGTTCATGATGTCAGCGTTGGTCTGAAATGCACGGCTTGCCGAAATCATGTCCGCCATCTCTTCCACGACATTGACGTTCGGGTAATACACATAACCGTCTTTATCAGCAGCCGGATGATTGGGCTCGTAACGGGCCTCAAGATTGCTTTGGTCTTCAACGATGCCCAGTACCTGCACACCCGTTCCAGCTTCGCCCTGCTCATCGAACAGAGAAGCGCTGCCACCGTTCTGCGCCTGGTTCAACATGGTTGCGAACACAGGGTGACGGGCACGGTAGGTCTCATCCACGCTGGACGAAACGGTCTCGGCGTTAGCAATGTTACTGGCGATGGTATTCAGGCGCGTGGTCTGTGCGCTCATACCTGTACCAGCAATGTTGAATACATTACTCAGGGACATGGTTACTCTCCACGAAGGGCAGACATGAGCCCTTTGAATTTGTTGTTAAGCAACGTGAAGCTGGCCTGGAACTGCACAGAGTTTTCTGCGTAATTGGCTTGCTCTACTTGCTCATCTACAGTGTTCTGATCCAGCGAAGGCTGAGTGGGTATGCGATAGCGCATCGCAGCATCCGCTGACAGATCACCGAAACCTTCAGCCTCGATATGACGAGTGTTGGTCGTATCAAGGTTGAATTTGCTATGCGACGACTTGCTGGCTTGCTCTGCCAGAACGGCCGAGAAATCCAGATCGCGCGCCTTGTATCCAGGCGTGTCGGCGTTAGCAATGTTGTTGCCCAACACTTCGGCGCGTTGAGAACGGAAATTCAACGCCTGCTGATGGATACCCAATGCTTTATCGAAACTGATACTCATGGTCATGAACCTATTGCCAGAAGGGCTATCTCCCTTTAGCAATGCACATGCCAACTATTAAAACCCTTAAATATCAATGGCTTAAAAAAATAAGGCGCGCTACGGCGCCAAAAGCGGCAAGGTTTTTCCGTATTTGAAGGGGCAAGCGGCAAGGATGACGGCAAAACTTTGACAGGAAGGATGGCAAGACAGGAAAAGAAAAGGCCCGACATGTCGGGCCTTTGGCTTATTTCGCTTTGTAAATGATGCCAGGATTACACTGGACCATCTGATAGAGTTCCGGCAGCCCGTTCAAGGCTTCCGACGCCCCCAGGAACAGGTAGCCTCCCGGTTTGAGCGTGCCGTGAATACGCGTCAGGATATCTTTCTTCACATCAGCCGAGAAATAAATCAGCACGTTGCGGCAAAAGACCATGTCGAACTTGCCCAGGCTGGCATAACTGTCCAACAGATTGAGCGCTCTGAATTCAACGCGGCTTTTAATAGCGGGCTTTACTGACCACCGATTCGGCGGAACCACGTCAAAATTACGTTGCAGTCTTTCCTGGGAAAGGCCGCGCCCGATTGCCAATGAGTCATACTCACCCGATTTAGCCGCTGTCAAAATTACACCGGATAAGTCTGTTGCTACGATCTGGACACCGCTGCGTAGCTGGCCTGGACTGCTACGCTCAAACTCGTCTATGGTCATCGATAGTGAGTAAGGTTCCTGGCCCGACGAGCAGGCTGCCGACCAGATACGCAGTCGCTGCCCAGGGTTGGCTTTGGTCAACTCCGGTAACAGGCGATTTTTCAGAACCTCAAACGGGTAGGTATCACGAAACCATAGGGTTTCATTGGTCGTCATCGCATCGACGACCTTCTCCTTAAGCCCACTGCGTGGCTGGGTCTGGATACGCTGTACCAGCTCTCCCAACGACTTGATTCCTTCCGCCTCCATCAGTTTGTTGAGGCGACTGGAAACCAGATACTGTTTATTATCACCAAGCAGGATTCCACACGTCTTTTCAAGAAAGACACGGAACTGCATAAAATCTGCATTAACTGCTGACACTTCCGTTCTGCTCCTGAATCAGAAAAGAAGAGCGTTGATCATCTCAGCCTTCATCGGCTGCCTTGATACGCTCAATAACCCGGGATGCAAGATCATCGGGGCGGAATTTAGCGAGGAAATCATTAGCTCCAACCTTCTTAACCATAGCTTGGTTGAATACACCAGACAGCGAGGTATGAAGAAGGATATGGAGGTTGCTCATCCGGGGGTCGTTACGGATTTCTGCCGTCAAAGTATAGCCGTCCATTTCAGGCATCTCGATATCAGAGATCAGCATGAGCAACTCCCGCTCCGGCTTTTCACCATTATCGACCATGTCCTTCAGGAAATTCAGCGCCTGACGTCCGTCATTGAGCGCAGTTACTTCCACTCCAACGGTTCCCAGACAGCGGCTCACCTGCTTACGTGCCACAGACGAGTCATCGACGATCAGCACATGCTTGGTAACGGCTTTTGCCTGAACAACCGTGTCTATAACACCTTCCGAAATGGTTTCGACCGAAGGCGCTACTTCTGAAAGGATTTTTTCCACGTCGATAATTTCAACCAGCTGATTATCGACACGCGTAACAGCCGTCAGGTAATGATCACGACCGGTTCCCTTGGGTGGCGGTTGGATCATATCCCAGTTCATATTGATGATTCGCTCGACGGAGCGCACCAGGAAGCCCTGAACCTTGGTGTTGTATTCTGTAATAATGACGAAGCTGTTCGTCAGATCATCCAGACCACGGCGACCCGTTGCCAGCGCCAGGTCCATGATCGGAAAGGTGCCACCACGAATACTTGCAACGCCACGTACGACAGCACTGGATTTCGGCATCACGGTAAGTTTGGGGCACTGCAGCACTTCCCTTACCTTGAAGACGTTGATTCCATAAAGCTGCGGGCCGTCCAAACGGAACAACAGCAGTTCCAGCCGATTCTGCCCGACCAACTGAGTACGCTGGTTGACTGCATCTAATACGCCAGCCATTTGTGAACTCCTGAAAAGGCCGGCCTATCGGATGACAGAAGACGGCACAGGGATTGCTTAGGTAGGTTCATGAACCGCCGAAGACAGTTTCTCGACGCATGAACAGACGCCACATCTCATTACTGATAACGCTTGTAGGGTTCTGCTCTGCAAACCAGACCTATGCAGCTGCCGAGCTAACCCTGCCTGAAGAACTTATCGGCGCGGCTCAAGGATTTCTTGAGGAGCGCGTTCAGGAATATTTGATCGAGAGTCATGCCGAGGGTCGACACGAGGTTCAGGTGAAAGACTTGGACCCACGTTTACGTCTGGCGGCTTGCGATCGACCGTTAACCGTTGCACAGCAGGGCCTTGAAGCACCGCTAGGCCGTGTTTCGGTACGTGTTCGATGCGAAGGAAGCACCCCTTGGACCGTCTACATTCCTGCGGAGGTTCGCCTGTATCGAAATGTCGTAGTCACTACCCGACCGTTGCTGCGCGATACGATTATAGATCCGCAAAATGTAGCTCTACTGGAGCGAGACGTCGGAAAATTGCCTCAAGGTTATCTCACCGATATCGATTTAATAATGGGCCAGAAACTCAAGCGGCAGGTAGTGGCAGATCAGATACTGGCTCCCTCCTTTCTCCAGGCAGCCGAAGTGGTGCGCAAGGGCGATCAGGTTGTCATTAGTGCGGGATCGGGAGGCTTTACTGTAAGAATGCAGGGAGAGGCGTTGGTTGATGGAGCCCAGGGAGAACAGATTCGCGTCAAGAATCTGAACTCCAAGCGCGTCATTAAAGCGCGTGTGACTGGCCCGGGAATGGTTGAGGTCGCCATGTAAACCAAACAGCCACCATGGCCTCTAACAGATGGTTTATACTGGCCCATTAGCTTTTTGCCAAACGGAGCACAAAATTTAGCCTAAAGTTTTTTTGGGCTAAGCCGAAAAGCTGGGCATGCGACCGAAACTGTCCGAGGTTCTCCATCATGGTTATTGATTTCAACAGAACGAACAGCACTTCCAGCACCGCCAGCACTAGCCGGACTACTGGACCTGCAGCGACCAATGCAACTAACAAAACCAGTGAAGTTGCCAAGGCAGCTGCCGTATCCCCAACCCAGCCAGCAGGCGAAAATGTAAAGCTGAGCGATGAAGCCCAAACGCTTCAGAAGGCTGTCGAAAAGATTCGCCAAGAGCCGGTGGTTGATAGCGAGCGTGTTAATCGCCTGAAGCAGGCCATTGCTGATGGCAGCTATAAAGTCGATAGCCAGCGCGTAGCTTCCAAACTGCTTGATTTTGAATCCCAGCGCTAAGCGACGCAGCGTTGGAAATATGACGCACGAGTGTAGATCGTATGCACAACGCCAGCTTGCTTGAGCTAACCCTTAGCGATTTGAACATCGCTACAAGGTTACTGGAACTGATCGAGTTAGAACACGAAGCCCTGGTAAATCGCAAGTTCGATTTGCTTGGCCTGCTGCTGGATGAAAAGCAGCCACTCCTGGTTCAACTGGATCAGCATAATCACTTGCGCTCTGCACAATTGCAGCGCCTGGGGTTACCCTTGAGCCGTGAAGGCCTGTTAGCCTATGCCGAACGTTTCGAGCAGGACGATCAGTTGATCGAGGCGGCAGACCAGCTCACGACCGTTATTGAGCAGTGCAAGGAAGCCAATAACCGGAATGGCCAGATCATCAAGGCCAACCAGTATACTGTGGCCAGCATGCTCGAAATTTTGCAGGGTCCTCCTGTGCCCAGTCTGTACAACAGACGCGGCCATCTGCCCCGCTCGAGTTACCAACGCCCGTTAAGTCAGGTATGAATTGTTGAAACAATGGCTGGGATTAAACGATCCCGGCCATTCTTTATTTATTTGTCAAGAAATGGAGACAGGGCGTGTCCAACGCATTTAATGATGTGCAGGGTCCTCAGCCACCCAAGCTGCTCAAAACACCTATTGAGATAGCTGCATACCTAAAACCGTTGGTGGAAACCCGTAGTCCACTCCGCATAACCTTTCTGGAACGTAACAGACAGTTCCAGAGCTTTCTGATCGACATCAATACCGAACAAGGCTTGATCGCGCTGGATGAACTCATCCCTACCGAGGGGGAACGACTACTGCTTCAGGGAGAGCGTTTTCGCATCGACAGCTCCCATGAAGGCGTGCAAATCACTTGGGAGTATGACGTTCCAGGCAATTTGAGCGAGCTGAACGACAGCCGCTGCTACTGGTTTCCACTCCCGAAGGAAGTAAGCTATCACCAGCGCCGAAATGCCTTTCGGGTCCGCCTTCAGCTTAATCGCCAGCCAACAGCCGAGCTCTCAGACCTTCCCAGTAAAAAATTCCTAAAAGGTTCGCTCTTGGACATTTCGGCGACCGGCTGCAAGATCCGTATCGCCAAGAATGCAACGTCCATGGTGTCTCCTGGTGAGCTACTGGAAAAATTCTCCGTAGCCCTTCCTGGCAGCTCCCTTAGCTCAACAGTAGAAGTCCGCCACGTTTCTTATAACGAAAGGCTAGATTGTACCGAGGTAGGCCTGCGCTTCTATCGCATGTCGGGCCTAACTCAACGTCAGGTCGAACGCTTCGTCTATCAACTTCAACGCGAAACACGGCGGATAGACTAACGCTTGGGCTCATCCTCAGGTATAGGATTGCTCTCTTCAGCCATAGCCTCCACTGCAGATGAGGAAGTCTCTTCATCTGCAGCCTCCGCTGGAGTTGCCACCGCCTCTGCATTCTGCATCTGATCATGGACTACCTGCTCATCTACTCGCGGGTCCAGTGCCGCAACCAAAGGTGAGCTGGCCAGGCTATCCGGCATAGGCACGTGTTGCAGCGGGGCCTCGTCGACACGGTGCAAGCCTTTTACATCCTGCGGCCTGATACGCCACACCAGGATCAATCCGCACACACCGATGGACGCGTACAACATGTTGGCGCCGAACCAATTCATCAAGGCACCTACCAATAGCGGACCGATACAGGCCCCCACGCCAAAGGTGGCCAGGAGCATGGCGGTAAGGGATACCCGTCGCTCCCCTTCCACATGGTCGTTGGAAAGCGCAACGGCTAGAGGATAAAGCACAAAAAGCAACATGCTGACTGCAAAGCCAAGAGCAAGCAGCAGTAATAAGGGGACCTTGGGCAATAACGCCAGCGGTAGTGCAGCCACCACCAGAACAAGCGCAACCTTATTAATCAGCCAACTACGATCATGGCGGTCGGAAAGCCAACCAATAGGCCATTGGGCCAGCAGCCCTGCGAAAATACAAACCCCCATGAATAAGCCGACTCGCTCGGTTGGCAGCCCTTGGGCCGCGGCGTAAACAGGCGCAAGACCATAAAACGAACCGATAGCGAGGCCACTCACTACAGTTGTTGTTAACGATTGGGGGATTCGTTTGAAGAAAAATCCAGGATCAAGAGGAGCCGGACTCATCGGGGCCGGGTGGATCTTCGCAGTGATCGCAACAGGCACCAGACAGAGCGCAAAACAGAGCGCAACCAGCATAAGCTTTTCGCTACCGAGCTCAGGCCAGGCAATCAGGACACCTTGCCCTAGAACCAGACCAAAGTAGGAAGCCGTCATATACCCCGAGAATACCTTGCCTCTCTGGTTGGGCTCAGCTTGCTCATTCAACCAGCTTTCCAACACCATGTACTGGCACATCATGCCCATCCCTACCAGCATACGCAGCAGCAGCCACACGGGCAGAAAGGGCAATATTCCGGTTCCCAGAACTGCAGCAGTTACGATTCCCGCACAAGCAACGTAAGCCCTTATATGCCCTACACGCGCAATAAGACGATGCCCTACCTTGCCTCCCAACACCAGACCCAAGTATTGAGCACCTGTCAATGCACCGATCCAGGCCCCTGGAACTTCCTCGGACGCAAGCCTTAGTGCCATATAGGTGCTAAGCAGACCTGAGCCGATCAGCATGAGCAACGTAGCGGCATAAAGCGCTCGGAAGGCAGATAACGTACGTCCCATTACAGCTCCTTACGAAGGCAGCACAATGCGCTTCGAAGACAGATTCTTATGCGTTTGATACGAAGGCCTGTTGCCTTGACGTTGATGTACCCCTTCGATGGGCAGCAAGCCCAAGAGTTCGGTCGAGTCAGGAGGGATTTTTAGCCGAAACAAACACGGCGGCCTAAGCCGCCGTGTTTATAGTCCCTCAAGGGTTGTACTGTCCCGTACACGCCTTGAAGAGAACTTGAAGAACAGAGAGATTTCCTCTCACGCTACTGATCTTGGTGGGCACTTCACCTTTAGGGTAGCGGCGGATGGTAGGCAGCTCTACACAACGATAACCCAGCTTGGGCACTCGATAGGACAGGTAAGCCAACAGCTCATAGGTCATGAACACATCACGGAATGGAGCGACGCGCGGATCCAACAGCATTTTGCGACTATAGGCCCGGAACCCCTGGGTCGTATCGGTCCAGTGAAAGCCTGATGCCATGCTCAGCATAGGCGCATGAATGAAGCGAATAGCGAAATCACGGGACTTTGGCGTGTTTTCAGCAACACCGCCTTGCAGGAAGCGCGACGCCTGCACGAAGTCTGCCCCCTCCTCCAACGCCTTGATGAACCGCGGGATAGCCTCAGGATCATCCTTGTCGTTCCCGTCAATCGTCACGATGCCCTCGTAGCCCTGCTCTAATGCAAAGGCGTAGGCACAACGCAACTGAGCACTTAGCTTACCAGGTCCCTTTTTGAGCAACAGGCCTCTAACACCCTTGGACTTGAGGCGCTCCAGCTCCAATGAGCCGTCTGTGCTGCCGCCATCGATAATGATTACATCCGACGCTTGATCAACGTTCAGATCCTTCATCCGAGTCAGCAAACTGACAATACGGCTTCCTTCATTGATAACGGGAATGATGATGCATGTGGCGTGCTGCTTGCCCAACCACATCGTTTTTTCATACGCAGGCACTTGCCAGGAAGTGCGTATGTGTTCGGAAATATCTGCTGTCATAGTCATGTCTACATTATGAGCTTACACGGGCCGTAATCAGCGCAACACCGGCGATTACCATGATGATCCCGGTAATGGTCGTCCATGGGAAAGGTTCTTTGAATATCGCTGCCGACATGATCGCCACGGTTGCTATGGCACCAGCGGTCAAAACGGGATGCGCCACATTCAGCGGCAAACGTGCAAGCGCAGCGGCATACAGCAGAAACGCCAATCCATAAAGAAAAAGTCCAAGCCAGAATGGCCAGTTGCTTAACGCTCCCATAGGATCGGAAAGACTTGGAAACTTTCTTGGTGGCATCATGGCCATCTTTACAAGGACACTGGCAGATGCATTGGACAGGATGCCCAGTATGAGGATCATCCACTTCATGCCATTACCCCTGCTTGCACACCATCTCGATAGAGCCGTGTAGCAACGCCCAGTGCTCTTTCGATAGATGCCATGTTCGACTCTTCCCTGGCAGGGAGCATCTCGATAGTCACGACATGATCGGGAAGGTGTTGTGCCAATGCCTGGGCAACCTGCGCATGCTTCGAACTGCCATCACCCAACGTAATCAGATTGGGTTCACTGGCATGTACATGCCCAATGAAAGGTGCAAAGCGGGCAATGATCTCTTCAGGATTTTCGTCATTGATCGCCAAGGCGCCAGTATCGAGTTGCATCCGGATAGAGTCATGATCAACTGCCTCAACTACACGAGCAGTCTCTACACTATTGACCATGAAGTTAGCGCCATAACAGGTGGGATTTGGCTCCAGGCATATCAGCACACCATGACGAGCAGCAATATCACCCAAGCGGCGGAAGAAAGGGATAGCTACGCTATCTACCTGTTCATCCGCAATTGCAGAGCGATCACGGTTCTTGGGAGAGCCAAATACCAAACGCGTAGAGCCCAGGCCTGCCGCAATACGGCAGACGGCATCCAAGTGATCCAGCATTGCCTGCTGTGACTCAGCGGAGCCAAAAACATTTAATCCAGTAGTTCCGAATAACAGGGACTGCATACCTGTTAGCGAAACACCACGGGACTGCCACCACTGCTTGACCGCCCGGATCTCTGCGTCAGTCGCATCCTTGGGCTGCGGAAAGTATTTACCGGGCGCTATATCGACTGCATCTACATCGTAACGGGAAAGCAGCTGCGCTACTTCTTCGTCATTGGAAACATCCCAAGCGATGTTGGAAATGGCGACTCGCATCAATGAGCCTCCGAAGCAGTCTTCGCTTTCAACGGCTCGGACTGTGCATATGCCCTTACTGCCTGAAGCGTCTCACGCTTGCTGTACTGATAGCCGGCACCACCGCCAAACTCCTCAGCATGGAGGGATTGGAAATCATACGAAGCTGGAGTGTTGCTTAATTCATTAGTGAACTCGAAGCCAAAGCCATAGCGAGCGATATCAGCGACGCTGACAGGCTCCGAAGTAAAATGCACCAGTTTGAGATTGGCCTTCAGGGCAGTCTGGATGTCGTACCAGAGATTGACCATGGGATAGAACTGGAATACCCCACGGCTATCGATGACCGAGAGATTATTATCGTTCAGGAAGTCAAAAATAACGTTCTTGCGAAGTCCTGGTCCGACTAGACCTGGCAAACGAACAATCAGGTAATTGGGGAAATGACTTTCTACGAATTTCTCAAGGCGTCTGCGATTCAAGCCATACGCATGCAGGCCCTCTTCAACAACAGGCGTTTCTTCATTGACTCCAACGGGCGAGCCGAATACATCAACAGTACTGATAAGAACAAATGTCTCGCATTTAACCTGCTTCAAGTGTTCGATCAAACCGTCGATTTTCTCTCGGTCAGCCTCGGGGTCCTTATTCGCAATCCATTTCTGAGCGGGGGCACCGGCGCATACAAGCGTGTGATAAGCCTTTTCGCCTACCTCAGAGATGTTGGTCGAGCGAAACTGGCCCTCAAAGTCTTTTTGCTTGAGCAATGTCGAACCGACAAAGCCGCTATATCCTATAAGCGCGTCTGGCAAACTCATTCCTATCACCCCTGAGTATTTTTAAAACGAAGACAATATTCCGACTCGCACTTTTCGTACGGATACCTTTCATCCAGATACTTTTTGAGTTCAGGAAATTTGTCGTGCATTGATATGTCGTTGATATTGAACGACCAGAACGTTGTGGAGTAGACCACGACAGAGGGGTCTGACTTTTTCAGATCCGAAATCATGTCTTGCTCATACACGCGCGTGGCATACACCGGATAAATGTATTTCGTACACGCGGGCAAACCTGTCACGCCATTGATAATTCCGTTATTGGAAAGATCAAACACACACTGCGATCCTGACCCCTTGATCTGGCTGGCCGCCCAACGCGCACCGTCAGAGACCAGCAGAGAGTTCTCAGGGGGCGACGCCATACTGGGTAGCCACTTGTAGCCGTTTACAAGAACATTGGGGACTGGCGATTTGTAAAGTGTAAAGGCAGCCAGCAACCCCGAGAGACCTACCAGGGCTACATACCCCAAGGGCTTGCGGTTGCTGTTAATGAGTACCAAACCCAGCAGAACTGCAAAAAAGGGCATCGGGTTCTTACCAATCAGCCCTAGAAGCAGCATGGACCCAACCACCGCCACGGCTACGGGCTTTTTCAGCAACACAAATTCCTGCTTTCGGCCCGTCTTACGCAGCTGATCATAAGCGAAGAGGAAACTGAGCAAAGGCGCCCACATACCCATCGGAACATGGATGAAATCTGCACGGTTGGTCGCGATCTTGTACAAAACCAACATCAGGACAGCCAGCATTCCAGCAATGGCAAACGCAGAGCCGAAATGGAACGGCTTAGGCAGCGCTTTGAACAGTGCATAATAAGCCAGCACTGTCGGTACGGTCAGTAGCGCGCTCTGAATGATGAAGCGTGGACTGTGATACGTCCATTGCGAGGATGTACTGAGTAGAAAGTCGAAGTTCCGTAGATAATCGCTAAGGGAAAACACCTCAGTCATCAGGGACAGTACAAGAAACGTCCCAACAAAGATGGCCATGGCATAGATGCAACGGCGATCGTAAAAGCTGGCCAGAAGCACGCCCAACCCTATCGCCCCAAACCCGGTAATGCCCCGATCATAAGACCAAAACATGTTGAATGCTGCAGCAATACCCAAGAGAGTCGCTTTAACAAAAAAATCGGAGGAGCGATTGGCTCGCAAACACAGCAGGAATAAATAGATCGAAAGCAGCAAGCACAGGTCACGGTAACCAACCAGTTGGCTGGCTACCACCGCCACTGCAACGAGTGTCAGCAACTCATATCTAGCGCCACGCTCAATGAATAAAGACGCTATCAAGTAAAACAGCCAAGCCGCACCTAGGTTGCACAGTGCGTAGGCAACCTGGGTATAGAGAAAGTTATTATCCGGCCCGCTGAAATGAGTGGCGATCCAGGCAGGCAGAAAGTCGAGTGCACCATGAATAGTAAAAGCATGCTCACCTGCCTGGCCATGCAACATGTTAGGCAAAGTGGCAAAAAACTCTCCTTGATGGAAAGGATCGACAATATTGCCTGGACCTAGCGTGAAATGACTGACGAAAGCAAACGCGAGTAGAGCAATAATTCCCAGCCAGCGGGCCGTCCGAGCCGGGGTAACATCCGCAAAACTTGTTGCATCAGTGGATGGGTTCGGCATCTAGCTTCTCCAGAACATCAAAAATGTTATCGATTTTTCCGCCTAGAACCGAGTAACAATTGGGCAGTTGAGCGTGTTGCTCAAAAAGGATGGGACGACCGTCATCCCCTTCGTTCTTAACGAGGATGGTCTTGACTTCAAAAAGCGAGTCCCTGTACTGAACATTGGCGACAGGGGCCATGTATCGCGCCACATCTCGAATCATGCGATCAACGCGTGTGTCGCGGTGATAGTGCTCAAGGCGATGATAGGGATCGAGATCCGGTGAGTCGTTCCACTGCATATGCGGCGTGTAGCGTACATGGGATAGCGTATGCAGCCCTCTCGCAGGGAAAGGCATCATGGAGAAGAAAGGCCCATCCATCACCGTAACGCCTAGACCTTTAAGCGCATCCGGCATCTCAACCAAGGCCATTTCTGTCAGCTCATGCTTCAACTTGGTCTGAGTACCCGGAAAGTCGCCGGAAAACTGATTCAGACCACTATAGGTGCAGTTAAAAATGAACCGAGTGGAGCGCTCTACCGATTTTCCATCCTGCTCATAAGTGACCGAAAGCGTGTCACTGCCCTGCCGATGAATAGATTTCACCCTGGTATTAAGTAATACCTCGACTCCAACTTCATCGAGTTCGCGCCTCGCCTCTCCTGCCAATTCTCTAGAATTGAACGCATACTCTTCCGTTAGATAAACAGCCTCAATAAGCCGTGGCTCAAAGAGCTTTTCCATTGACGCAGGTACAGGTTCAAGCTTTGCACCAATTTCATGACAAAACCGCTCGAACTGCTTGGCAGTAACTTTCGAGTTATTACGGGCTATGGCGTAGAGCTTTGTAAAGTTTGTGACTACAGCGTCAGGATAATCTTTTATAAAGCGGGGTAAGTTGACGCGACTTCTGAAGGCAGTCGTGAAACTACGCGGATAATGATAGCCGTTATGCACACGGGCCTGATTGTTATAAGACGCACGATTGAGCAGAGTCGCCTCTCGCTCAATCAACGTCACAGCCTTGAAACCTCGTACTTTCATCAAATACAAGGCAATCATGGATCCGTAGAAACCGCCACCAATGACAATAGCATCCTGCATGATGTATGTATGCCTTAAGCCATATTAGAGGCAGCAGCAGTCACGGTAGACGGCTGTGGGTCACTGACGACCTCGATGTTGAGTTTCTCGCGTCGCGTCATGATGGCGCTCGTAAACTCCTGAGCAACATGGTATGCCGGCCCTTCATTGGTACGGGTAGCCACTTGCAGGATGTATTCGCCCAATACCAGCAGCACGAGGGACAGAAGAAAGAACATGCCTGACTGTTGCAGGGATAGCGTTACCCAACCTGGCGCAACATCCGACTTGAGAAGCCCAACCGCGATGACATATGCCGAGTAGATAAGGTTGGCTGCAGCACCAAACATGCAAAGCATGTTGACCAGTCGCATAGGGGCACGCGTTGTAGAGATCAGAAGACGGATTCCCCGCTCGATACTGTCTCCCAGACGCTTGTTCTGAGGCGCTTTGGGCGTAGAGCTATAGGTCAATTTTGTCTGAGCAAAGCCCGCTGTTGCCGGCAAATGACGATAGGTCAAAGCAGGAACAGGGTGTTGCAGAATAAAATTAACTACGCGCTTGCTCAACAGGCGATACTGAGGGGCATCGTTTGCAAGGTCGATGCCGCCTAGACGCTTGTACAAAGAGTTAAAGCTGGAGAAGCAGGCCTTGTAGGCTAAGGTACGCTTAGGCTTTTGAGAATTGGCCGCAAATACGACATCACTTCCTTCCGCTGCCTTTTCCAGCATTGCAGGCAAGAACCCGACATCGTCCGTCAGTGGATCAATGACGGCTACATAATCGCCAAGTGCATTTTCCAAACCCACCCAGCAAGCCGTGTCCGTATCGACCTCTTTGGTCAGAGCATACACCTGAAGATTCGGCAAACCCTTCTCGCTGGTTAACCCTTTTAACATGGCTACACTGTCATCGGTAGAGGCGTTGTCAACAATGATCAACTCATAGTCACTCACTAGTGAGGCGATAATACTCGCCGCATTAGTCAATGACTCTGCAAGCTCCCTAGACTGATTACGGACAACAAAAACGATTGATAACAGAACGGGATAATAAGACATTCACGCTTCCTCTCAGAGAGCCCAAGTGGGTTGATCCATATTCAGCAAAGCTGTCTAGATAAACTTTAATATTGCGGCTTCATTAAGAATGGGCGCGACATAACGAACAAACCATCACAGCCAACTCAATTGGCCGTGCCTGTAAAACAAGTTCATTGCTGGGCTCTGCTTGTTCGAATCGTTATCGAGGCCAACACGCTCAGCCCAATGAGCACCGGAATAACATAACTATAATTAAGGAATCTTGTTACCCCTTAATACTAGCGCCAGCGATAGATTCTCATGCCCACCAAAGGTTCCCCTTCAGTCTGCCAACCCCATCACATATTTATATATCGGTTATAGGACGGCTAACTATTAATATCACTTTACGGTAGAAGTCATATTAATAGTCATATTAATAGTTGCCATAAAAATGAAAGGACAACCGTTAACGCACAATAATATAAAAGACCATAAAGTCCAGTTTATGCGTTAGTCAAGGATGTGAAGACTAGAAGTGCGTGAGGTATTGCAAGTTTTATGGTGTCCCAGGCGAGGTTCGAACTCACAACCTTCCCCTTAGGAGGGGGATGCTCTATCCAATTGAGCTACTGGGACCAAATGACGTCGTGCGAGAGCAGAATGTTAACGACAAGAGCGCGCTTTGTCATGCGTTATGTAAAACCTAGCGTTAAAGACCGCTATTCCCAGAAATCATTGCTAAGCTTCTCATTAGCATTGATTTAGAGAGAAGCCACTTTGCTTTTTTTGAAAATTGTCACTAAATTGACGCCAATAAGCTCACGCAAGTAATGGCGTTGAGAGCAAATAACAAATGCTGTCCCAAGCTTCATGAAAGCCTTGTTGGCATCGTCCTTGACCACTTAGATGAATGTACTCATGACTCAGGCAATTAGATCGTACTCCAGTCGCACAGCTGACAAATTCGTCGTCCGTCTTCCCGAAGGAATGCGCGAACGTATCGCCGAAGTTGCACGCAACCATCATCGCAGCATGAATTCTGAAATCATTGCTCGACTGGAGCAGAGTCTCATTCAAGAAGGCGCTATCGATACAGATCCGAGCATGCGTATGGATAGTCCAGAGCTAAGCGCTCATGAACGGGAACTGCTACAGCGCTTCAGGCAACTTTCTGGACGCCAGCAAAACGCCCTCCTCTCTCTGATTGCCAATGACGTCGAGTCATCACAGGAATAAAGTATTTGTTAAAGGATCAGGGATACACCCTGATCCTTTCGCTTGAAGTTACAGAAGGAACATAGTGGCAAGACCAAGGAAGATGAAAAAGCCGCCGCTGTCTGTCATTGCTGTAATCAGCACACTGGACCCCATTGCGGGATCTCGTCCAAACCGTTGTAACGTCATGGGAATCAATACTCCCATAAACGCGGCTAGCAAGAGATTCAACGTCATGGCAGCCGTCATGACGACCCCCAACGACCAACTGTTATAAAGGTAATAGGCAATCAGGCCAATTACCCCACCCCAAATCAATCCATTGAAGAGCGCAACACCTAGCTCTTTCCTCAACAATCTCATGGTGCTGCTGGCATTGAGCTGACCCAGCGCGATAGCACGCACAATCATAGTGATCGTCTGATTACCCGAATTACCGCCAATACCTGCAACGATAGGCATCAAGGCGGCCAGCGCTACTAACTTTTCAATGCTGCCTTCAAAGAGCCCGATTACACGAGAGGCAACAAACGCCGTTACCAGATTCGTAGCAAGCCAGGTCCAACGATTGCCGACCGACTTCCAAACAGAAGCAAAAACATCTTCGTCTTCACGAAGGCCCGCCATGTTGAGGACCTCAGATTCACTTTCCTCGCGAATCAAGTCCACCATTTCATCGATAGTGAGACGACCTATCAATTTGCCATTCTTGTCAACGACAGGCGCAGAAATTAGATCGTAACGTTCAAACGCTTGAGCGGCCTCGTAGGCATCATTATCAGGATGAAACGCTACCGGGTCGTTAGCCATTACCTCAGCGACTTGCTTTTCCGGGTCATTGACCAAAAGCCGCTTCACAGGAAGCACGCCCTTCAATATGCCGTCATAATCGACAACAAACAGCTTATCCGTATGGCCTGGCAGCTCCTTCAAGCGACGCAAATACCGCAGAACAACCTCAAGCGTGACATCGTCGCGGATAGTCACCATCTCGAAGTCCATCAGTGCGCCAACCTGATCCTCTTCATATGAAAGCGCTGAGCGCACCCGCTCACGCTGCTGGGCGTCCAGAGCCTCCATAAGCTCATGTACAACATCTCGAGGCAGGTCAGGCGCCAGGTCGGCCAGCTCATCAGCATCCAGCTGTCCTGCCACTGCAAGGATTTCCTGATCATCCATGTCGGCAATCAGTGTTTCACGAACAGAGTCGGAGACCTCAAGAAGGATGTCGCCGTCACGCTCGGTCTTAACCAGGCTCCAGACGGTCAGACGCTCATGAAGTGGAAGCGCCTCAAGGATAAAGGCAATATCGGCCGGATGCAGTTCATCCAGGCGGCGACGGAGTTCGGACAGCCCCTCTTCATGCAACGCCTCATCAGGCTGCACAACCTGCTCGTCGTGAGCGGGACCTTCAACGAAACGATACTGATGGAGCAGCTCAACGACTTGAGCCAGTCGCTCCTGCAGACTTTCCTGTGGCTTTCTTGCTTCCACTTCACTCATAAGCGCACTCCATCCCCGGCAACGGAGCGCGCTGCGGGAATCAAATCTTTAATAAACGAAACAGCGATCGAAGTTTGTTAGATCGGGGTATGTCCATGGAAAGGGTCCACGAGCCCCGGCGGGGCTGACAAGCGGAATCATAGCACTGCATGCGCTGAATCGGCGATGTAAAACAGTTAAAAACAATCATTTGGCAGCTAATGCTCATGCCTGACCGAGCCTGGCCGTTGATCTGCGGAGCCAATCACAGCGGCACGGCGCATCTCGCACTACGCTATGAACAGATGTCATGAGGACAGCTATGTACCGTAATCCCGTTACACTTCTATGTTTGGCAACGTTGTTTTTTTCAAATACGGCTACTGCCACAACCGTCTTTCGGTGTGTAAGCGAAGACGGCCATATCAGCTTTTCCGCAAATGGTTGCCTTAAAGGCGAGATGATCAGCCACCAAACCGCTGATAATCCCAAGCCTGGCGGCAACGGACCCAAAACACCGATATCGACACAACCGTTATCCCCGCCTTCCCCCTCAAAGGATCAATTGCCTACCTACCATGAGCTGGCAGTTGTGGGAGCTAAGGAAGGAGCCTGCCCAAACGTGCTTTCAGGCTCGGAAAGAAGAACGGCGGTCATCCACAAAAAGGTTATAGAGGGCATGACGAAAGAGGATGTCGAAAGCGCCCTGGGAAAGCCAGACAGGATCGTCGAGAACAATAATCGCACCCGCTACTACTATGTAACGCAGCGCAAGAAGCATTCACGCGTCATTAGTTTTGATGATGCGGGATGCGTTGCAGATACAGAAAGCAAATATAAAAAAGCCACACCCTAACGGTGTGGCTTTCGAGCGTTACAACACTGCTTTAGGATACGACCCTAAAACTTTCAAGGCGACCGTATCGCCATTGATTTTTTCTAGCACATCCTTGATGAGAGGATCATGCTGATGACCGACGAAGTCTATAAAGAAAACATAGGTCCACTTACCACTGCGGGATGGACGTGTTTCGATGCGCGTCAGGTCAATGTTGTTGGCATGAAACGGCATTAACAAATCATGCAAGGCGCCCGGCTTATTGCGAGTCGACACGATCACAGACGTCTTGTCATCGCCGCTAGGTGGGACCTCCTGATTTCCGATAATCAAAAACCGCGTGGAGTTATCTGGACGATCCTCGATTTTCTCATGCAGCTTTGACAAACCATACAGGGAAGCCGCCATATCCCCTGCTATCGCCGCACTATTCCATTCACTTTTAACCCGCTTCGCAGCCTCGGCATTGCTCGAAACTGCGATTCGTTCGATGTTAGGGAAATACGCGTCTAGCCATTTACGGCACTGAGCTAGGGATTGCGCGTGTGAGTAAACACGCGAAATGCTATCTGTCTTGGTCGTTTCACCCACAAGCAGATGATGGTGGATACGCAATTCCACCTCGCCGCAGATAACCAGATCATGCTCCAGGAAACTATCAAGCGTATGGTTGACGGCACCTTCAGTTGAGTTCTCAACAGGAACCACACCAAAATTTACGGCCCCAGCCGCCACCTCACGAAAGACTTCGTCGATAGCGGCCATTGGCCGTGTCTTTACTGCCATACCAAAATGCTTAAGCGTAGCCGCCTGCGAAAACGTACCTTCCGGCCCCAAATAGGCAACCTTCAATGGCTCTTCAAGCGCAAGGCACGAAGACATGATCTCTCGAAACAAACGAGCCATGTCCTCGTTACCCAACGGGCCCTGGTTACGCTCCATTACCCGCTTGAGCACCTGCGCTTCGCGCTCCGGTCGATAGAAAACCGGACTTTCACCCTCACCTAGCGACTGCATTTTCACGCGAGCCACATCCTGAGCGCAGCGGGCGCGCTCACTGATGAGTTCCTGAATCCGTTCATCCAAGCTATCGATACGAAGGCGCAGGGCCTTGAGCTCTTGTTCCGCCATGGTTTAACCGTGCTCCTTTTCAAACTCTGTCATATAGGCGACCAGTGCTTGCACAGCCTCAAGACTGACAGCGTTGTAGATGGATGCGCGCATGCCACCTACCGAGCGATGCCCCTGAAGATATAGAAGGCCTCGCTCTTCTGCACCCGACAGGAAAGTCTTGTCCAGACGCTCATCTGCCAGGCGGAAAGGCACGTTCATCCAGGAACGATCATTTACCGCAATCGGATTCATGTACATTTCACTACTATCGATGAAGCCATACAGAAGCTCCTGCTTCTGACGGTTGATCCGCTCGATGGCAGGTAGTCCACCCTGATCTTTCAGCCACTGGAACACCAGGCCAGACAGATACCAGGAAAACGTGGCGGGCGTGTTGTACATCGAACCGTTGTCTGCCTCGACCTTATAATCGAGGAGCTTGGGACAAGAGGAACGTGCCCGCCCCAGCAACTCCTCCTGAACGATCACCACTACAAGCCCACTGGGTCCGATGTTTTTTTGCGCGCCCGCATAAATCAACCCAAACCGTGACACGTCCAAAGGACGTGACAGCAGGTTCGAGGACGCATCAGCAACTAGAGGAACATCGTCTGTCTCAGGAATCCAGTTGTACTCAAGGCCGCCAATGGTTTCGTTCGGAGTGTAATGAACATAGGCCGCGTCCTTGGAAAGCTGCCACTCATTCTGCCCAGGGATAGCCAGGTAATCGTATTTCTTGGCGCTGGCGGCAACATTCACTGCGCCATAGTTTTGCGCCTGCTCGATAGCCTTGCGTGACCAGATCCCTGTATCGATGTAATCAGCCTTTCCACCTTCAGGTAGTAGGTTCAGTGCAATCTGAGCGAACTGTAGACTTGCCCCACCCTGCAGGAAAAGCACTTTGTAATCAGTGGGGATTACAAGCAGATCCCGCAAGTCCTGCTCGGCTTTCGAGCTGATTGCAGTGAAGTCGTCGCCACGGTGACTCATCTCCATGACAGACAAGCCGCGCCCCTGCCAGTCGAGCAGATCGGCCTGAGCTTGTTTCAGTACCGCCTCCGGCAGCGCAGCCGGGCCAGCGCAGAAGTTATACGCTCGCTTGCTCATCACTCATCGTCCTCATTGGGCATGTCATCAGAGGGAACATCGTTGGCGCCCGGCAGGACATCCTCATCGCTTGGCTCTTCGCTAATGACAGGAAGCTCCTTTTCAAGCAACTCGTCATCAAGCTCGCCCTCATGCTCGATCAACTCGTCGTCAACAGAGGGCTCCTGCACACGCTCAAGGCCTACGAGCTTCTCGCCCTTGCCAAGCTTGATCAGTGTTACACCCTGCGTGTTGCGGCCTTGCAGGGAAACCTCATCAACCCGTGTACGCACCAGCGTACCCTGATCGGAAATCAACATGATTTCCTCACCTTCAAGGACTTGAATAGCGCCAATCAGCGGGCCATTACGCTCATTGGTTACCATGGCTATTACGCCCTGACCACCACGACCACGCTGCGGATACTCAGCAATAGCAGTACGCTTGCCATAACCATTCAGACTGGCTGTCAGTATCTGCGCCTGCTCTTCTGGAATCAGCATGGAAATCAGATGCTGCCCATCACCCAGACGCATACCGCGGACACCACGGGCTGTACGTCCCATTGTGCGGACATGACGCTCCTTGAAGCGAATGACCTTACCGTTGTCAGAGAACAGCATGACCTCCTGGGCGCCATCGGTAATGGCCGCTGCAATCAGGCTATCGCCCTCTTCCAGCTTCAGCGCAATCAGGCCATTGCTACGAGGACGACTGAACTGCACCAGCGGGGTTTTCTTGACCGTGCCGTAAGCAGTAGCCATGAAGATATAGGATCCGGTAGGCTCATCCTTGCCGCTATCTTCAACCCCTTCTGCGCCCTCATCGACCTCAACATCATCTTCAAGCACCACGTCTTCAACGACATCGTCCTGATCACCCAGGTCTTCACCCTCAGGTGCCTGTTGACGCACGGCCTCCAGATCTACTGGCAACATCGCAGTGATACGCTCGCCTTCAGCCAATGGCAGCAGATTTACAAGCGGACGACCACGTGCAGCACGAGAAGCCTCAGGAATTTCGTAGGTCTTTTTCCAGTACACCTTACCCAGGCTGGAGAACAACAGCAGTGTGGTATGGCTATTGGCGACGAGAAGATGCTCGATGTAATCGTCTTCCTTCACGCCCGAGGCAGAACGGCCGCGACCACCACGGCGCTGAGCCTGGTAGGCATGCAAGGGCTGGGACTTGGCGTAGCCGCCATGGGAAATGGTGACGACACGATCTTCTTCTGTGATCAGGTCAGCAATGGTCAGGTCGACTTGAGACGCGACGATTTCAGTACGACGTGCATCACCGAACTCTGCCTTGATCTTTTCAAGCTCCTCACGGATGACTTCCATGAGACGCTCAGGGCTGTTGAGTATTCGGATCAGCTCTGCAATCTGTTTCAGGATCTCCTGATATTCAGCCAGCAGCTTTTCATGCTCCAGGCCGGTCAGGCGATGCAGTCGCAAATCAAGGATGGCCTGCGCCTGTTCAGGAGATAGCCAGTATTTGCCGTCACGAAGACCATACTGCGGATCAAGGTTTTCCGGGCGGCAGGAATCCGCACCAGCGCGTTCTACCATCGCCTCGACAGCACTGGACTCCCAACCGGTCGCAATGAGCCGCTCTTTGGCTTCAGCTGGGGTTGGAGAGGACCTGATCAGTTCAATAACCGGATCGATATTGGACAGCGCAACCGCTTGGCCTTCGAGAATATGACCACGCTCACGCGCTTTACGCAGTTCATAAATGGTCCGACGGGTAACCACTTCGCGACGGTGACGGATGAATGCCTCAAGCATGTCCTTTAGGTTAAGGACCTTGGGCTGGCCGTCCACCAGCGCAACGATATTGATACCAAACACTGTTTGCAGCTGGGTTTGTGCATACAGATTGTTCAGCACAACCTCAGCCACTTCACCACGACGCAACTCGATCACGACACGCATGCCATCCTTGTCGGACTCATCACGCAGCTCGGTGATACCTTCGATCTTGCGTTCTTTCACCAGCTCGGCAATCTTTTCGATCAGACGAGCCTTGTTCAGCTGATAAGGCAGCTCGGTGATGACGATCTGCTGGCGAGTGCCTGACTTGTCGATATCTTCGACGTCAGCACGTGCACGTACGTAAATACGCCCCCGCCCTGTACGATAAGCCTCGATGATACCTGCCCGGCCATTGATAATGCCTGCAGTCGGGAAATCAGGCCCCGGGATATACTGCATCAGTTGGTCGACAGTCAGCTCACTGTTTTCGATCAGCGCCAGGCAGCCATCAATCACTTCGGTCAGGTTGTGAGGCGGAATGTTAGTAGCCATCCCCACCGCGATACCACTGGAGCCATTGACCAGAAGGTTCGGAACCTTTGTAGGCATGACTGCCGGGATCTTCAGGGACCCGTCGTAGTTGTCTACCCAGTCAACGGTTTCCTTATCCAGGTCCGCCAGGATTTCGTGGGTCAATTTGAACATGCGCACTTCGGTGTATCGCATAGCGGCTGCGGAGTCACCGTCAACCGAACCGAAGTTACCTTGACCATTCACCAGCATGTAGCGAAGGGAGAACGGCTGCGCCATACGTACAATCGTGTCGTATACCGCAGAGTCGCCGTGAGGGTGGTATTTACCGATTACGTCGCCCACGACACGGGCGGATTTCAGATAAGGCTTGTTCCAATCGTTACCCAGCTCGCTCATGGCATAAAGCACACGGCGATGCACAGGTTTCAAGCCGTCGCGCACATCCGGCAATGCGCGTCCGACGATTACGCTCATCGCATAATCGAGGTAAGACTGTCTGAGTTCGTCTTCAATATTGACCGGGAGGATTTCTTTGGCCAGTTCGCCCATGAGAAGCCTGGTTCCTTAGTTTCAACACCCTGCGGGAAAGCAGTAAATACTACCACAAACCAAGGGTTGCCTGCGGTTTCCCGCAGGCGATGTGTGAGTCGTGTTAAGCGGAAAAATCAGTGCAAGCGCTTGCGGTTCATAAGTGCAGCCATTTTCTCTGCAGTGGGCCGCTCCACGACGCCTCGCTCCGTGACAATCGCATCAATCAGATCAGCAGCTGTTACATCGAAAACAGGATTTACAGTATCGACTTCTGCCGCAATCCGAACACCGCCTATTTCAAGCAGTTCGCGTCCCTCACGCTGCTCGATGGGGATATCCTCACCGGATGCCAGATTCATGTCGATGGTCGAGCTGGGCGCCACAACCATAAAGCGCACCCCATGGTGCATTGCATTGACGGCCAGCTGATAGGTCCCGATCTTGTTGGCAACGTCACCGTTGGCTGTGATTCGGTCAGCCCCTACGATGACCCAGGAGATATTGCCGGTTTTCATCAGATGGGCCGCTGCCGCATCGGCATTCAAAGTGACAGGAATGCCTTCGCCAGCCAACTCCCAGGCAGTAAGGCGGGCACCTTGTAGCCACGGGCGCGTCTCATCGGCAAATACCTTGTCCACAAGTCCTTCCAGGTGAGCCGCACGAATAACCCCCAGGGCGGTTCCAAACCCTCCGGTCGCCAACGCACCGGTATTGCAATGGGTCAGAAGCGTCTGAACGCCATCGCCATGCTTGCGAATCAACTCGACCCCGAGCTGCGCCATGGTCAGATTGGCTTCGCGATCGCTCTCATGGATGGCAACGGCCTCCGCTTCAAGGGCCGCTAGTGCCTCCTCGCCCGGCTTGAGTCGCTTCAGGCGCTCTCGCATACGATTAAGCGCCCAGAACAAGTTGACCGCTGTAGGACGGGACTCTGCGAGCATCTGCATATCCTCATCCAGCGTTTGCAACCAGTCTTCCCCTGCCTGCTGGCGCGCTCGAGCGCCTAGCACAACGCCGTAGGCTGCACTAATACCGATTGCCGGTGCTCCTCGCACGACCATCTGCCTGATTGCCTCGGCCACACCACTGGCCGAGTCATACGTGAGCCAGACTTCCTGCATGGGTAATAAACGCTGATCTAGCAGATGCAGTACGCCCTCTTTCCACTCGATAGCCTTGACCTTCTCTGCGGCCAGAAGTCGCTCGCGCATGATCACCCTCATCGCCTGAAACAAAAAAGTCGATTATACAGGGGTGATACAAGCCGCTGTGACAGGACATCGCGAATACATGGGTTTATAAACGCTTTTATCGATAATGTGGCTCGACTGAGTCCCGCCATTGGGCTGACGCCAGTTATACTTTCATTTATTTACCTTCAGGAAGCCCTTCCATGCCTGGTGTCGTGCCCCTTGACCTGCTTCTTTTTCCCACCTGGATCGTTCCGGTGGAACCGGCCGGGGTGGTACTGACTGACTACGCTATCGGCATCAAGGATGGGCAAATCGCCGTATTGGCACCCCGCTCTGATCTGCGACGCTATCAGGCAGCCGAGTCAGTCGAACTTCCCGGCATGCTACTGAGTCCGGGCCTCATCAATATGCACGGCCATGCTGCGATGACACTGTTTCGTGGCCTTGCGGATGACCTTCCGCTCATGACTTGGCTACAGGAACATATCTGGCCCGCTGAAGCCAAATGGGTAAGCGAGGATTTCGTCCGCGACGGCACCCGATTGGCCATCGCAGAGCAAATCAAAGGCGGCATAACCTGCTTTTCGGATATGTACTTTTTTCCGCAGGTAGCGTGTGAGGCCATCCACGAGTCAGGTATGCGGGCGCAAGTCACCCTGCCGATCATGAACTTTCCTGCACCAGGGGCAAGGACTGCAGATGAGGCGATACGCCGGGGACTTGAGCTTTTTGATGACCTGAAGCTACATGAGCGCATCAAGGTCGCTTTTGGGCCTCACGCCCCCTACACCGTCAGCGATGACAAGCTGGCCAATGTCCTGATGTTGGCCGATCAACTTGACGCATGCATCCACATGCATGTGCATGAAACGGCTGGCGAGGTGCAGGAGGCAATCGAAAAGACAGGGGAACGTCCGCTTGCTCGCCTGCGCAGGCTAGGACTTTTAGGTCCCCGCTTCCAGTCTGTCCACATGACCCAGATCGACGAGGAAGACCTGGAAAATCTGGTTGAGACCAACACTCATGTAATCCACTGCCCTGAGTCCAATCTCAAGCTAGCCAGCGGTTTCTGCCCGGTAGAAACGCTTTGGCAGGCAGGCGTGAACGTCGCGATAGGTACGGACGGGGCAGCCAGCAACAATGACCTGGATCTGTTGGGCGAAACCCGTACCGCCGCTCTCCTGGCCAAGGCGGTAGCCGGCTCCGCAACAGCACTGGATGCACACAGAGCCTTGCGTATGGCCACGCTCAATGGGGCACGCGCCTTGGGCCTTGAGCGCTGCCTGGGCTCCCTTGAGGTGGGTAAGGCAGCTGACATGGTCGCTTTCGATATGAGCGGATTGGCTCAGCAACCCATTTATGACCCAGTGTCTCAACTGATTTATGCCAGCAACCGTGATTGTGTGAAGCATGTCTGGGTGGGTGGTCGCCCCCTGTTAAAGGACGGCAAGCTGACCCGCTTGGATGAACAAGAGCTTATCGAGAACGCTTGCACCTGGGGCCAAAAGATAGCCACTCGCTAACGACTGGCTGCGCCAGTGGTGCGTTCATCTAGCAAATGCCAAATCACAAGCGCATTTGCACAACGAATTTAGAGAATGGAGTGTAAGGGATGTCCAACGTCGATAATGCCGAGATTGCCAAATTCGAAGCCCTGGCCTCGCGGTGGTGGGACCAAGAGAGTGAATTCAAGCCGCTTCATGATATCAATCCGCTGCGCGTCAATTGGATTGACCAACACGCCAACCTCGCCGGTAAAAAAGTACTCGACGTAGGCTGCGGCGGCGGCATCCTGAGCGAAGCCATGGCAGTACGGGGCGCGGACGTCACAGGAATCGACATGGGCGAAGCGCCGCTTTCAGTTGCACAGCTTCACCAACTGGAATCAGGTGTGCCCGTCAGCTACCGCCGCATTACCGCTGAGGAGCTGGCAGCTGAAACGCCCGGCGCTTACGATGTCGTCACATGCATGGAAATGCTTGAGCATGTCCCAGATCCGGCATCTGTGATTCAAGCATGCCGGACACTAGTCAAACCTGGCGGCCATGTCTTTTTCTCTACGATTAACCGCAACCCCAAATCCTATCTATTTGCCATTGTGGGCGCCGAATATGTCTTGCGTCTGCTGCCGCGCGGCACTCATGACTTCCGCAAGTTTATTCGTCCATCCGAATTAGGCGCCTGGTGCCGAAACGCCGGCCTACACGTACGCGATGTCATCGGTATGACTTACAACCCGATTACCAAGGTCTACAAGTTGGGCAATGATGTCGACGTAAACTACATGCTGCGCACCATCCGCGAGGAGTAATAGGATGCGAATAAAAGCAGTACTGTTCGATATGGACGGCACATTGCTCGACACGGCACCTGACTTTATCGCCGTGATCCAGTCCATGCGCGCTGATCGAGGCTTGCCAGCCGTCGATGAGAAAACTGTCCGGGACGTCGTATCGGGTGGCGCGCGAGCCATGGTAGCCAGCGCGTTCGAAGTAGATCCCTTGAGCGATGAGTTTGACCCACTACGATTGGACTTTCTTGACCGCTATCAGGATCACTGCGCCATCCACTCTCACCTATTCGAGGGCATGGAAGAATTGTTGGCGGACCTGGAACGGGCTCGTCTGACTTGGGGCGTAGTCACCAACAAGCCCGTCCGTTATGCAGAGCCCATCATGCAGGCACTTGGCCTTGCTAAACGTTCAGCCGTTCTGGTCTGCCCTGACCATGTCACCTACAGCAAACCTGATCCAGAGCCCGTGTTGTTAGCGTGTAAACAAATCAATATCGAGCCGCAAGCCGTCATTTTTGTCGGTGACGATCGTCGAGATATCGAATCGGGGCGCGCAGCGGGCACCAAAACAGCGGCCGTGCGATATGGCTATATCCATCCAGAGGACAATCCTGCTCACTGGGGCGCCGATCTGGTAGTAGATCACCCGCTTGAGCTGCATGACGCCTTGGACCGCGCCATTTGCGGCTGTTAAAACAGTAGGGCCGCTCAAGCGAGCGGCTGGGAGTCAAGATGTTTGAATACAAGGCCCGCCCTGACCTTCTCAAAAATCGAATCATCCTTGTAACAGGTGCCGGACGAGGCATTGGCCGGGCAGCGGCAAAAACCTATGCTGCCCATGGCGCAACCATCCTGCTCTTGGGTAAGACAGAAGAGAACCTCAACGAGGTCTACGATGAAATCGAGGCTGCTGGCCATCCACAAGCGGTAGTCGTTCCTTTTGACCTTGAAGCCGCACGGCCTGAGCAGTTCGAAGAGCTGGCTGCCATGGTAGAGACGGAGTTTGGTCGACTTGATGGTCTTTTGCACAATGCAGGTATTCTAGGTCCTCGCACCTCTGTTGAGCAGACCAGCGGAGAAGCCTTCATGCAGGTTATGCAAGTCAACGTCAACGCAGTCTTCATGCTAACGCGTGCGCTACTGCCACTGCTCAGACAATCGAACGATGCCTCGATCATTTTCACCTCCAGCAGTGTGGGGCGAAAAGGACGTGCCTATTGGGGAGCATACGCCGTTTCTAAATTTGCCAACGAAGGCCTTATGCAGGTGGTTGCCGATGAAATGGATGGCACTGCGGCCGTACGGGCCAATAGTATCAATCCCGGCGGAACCCGAACCGACATGCGTGCTCTCGCTTACCCTGCTGAAAACCCTGCACGCAACCCAACACCCGAGGAGATCATGCCCGTCTACCTCTATTTGATGGGACCAGACAGCGCACACGTCAATGGGCAAGCGTTCAACGCTCAAGGCTAGATAGAGGAAAGGGAAGCAAGAAAGGATGAACATGTGAGATGTTCATCCTTGGATCAATCAACGACCAGCGCGTGATTCGCGAATATAGAAGCGCGCCTTTTGAGCATTCTGAACGCAGCCGTTATAGGCCTCTACCTGCTGCTGAGTCTTGGCGGTTGAAATCAAGCCCAGCGCCTTGGAATAGCTGACCGTACCTGCAAACCCTTCGGTTTTGGCTATATCCAGTTCTTTCCATGCAGCGTTCACCTCTGCCGCACAACTGTCTCGGTTGACCGTTTTGGCTGCACATCCAGCAAGTACCAGCGCCGCGACAGGCATCATTGCAAGCCAGCGATTCATGATTTGACTCCTTCAATGGATAAGTAAATCCGGCGCATTAAAGACCTCGTTTTAACTAGCCTGTTCAACGGTTTGCCTTGAGATAACTCACGACCGACTGCTGATTTCCAGCAAAGAGGATGCGCCCTGACTTATTCTCGCGTTGATAGGCATACATAGGGTCGTAATATTCACTTAGCAACGCTCGAATCCATTCACGATGCTGCTCTACATCGCCACTGACCTTCTGCACCGCGAGTGCTTCATTCATGATTTCCGCCAGGCGTTGATAGCGCTCGCCGCCCAGTCTTTTGGCAATATTGGAAAGACTCTTACAAAGCTGTTCAGCAAACAAATCAAATCCGCTGTCGCCATGTTCACGATTGAACTCGGCTGCCAGATCAATCACGTAGTCCTTTAGTATTCGCTCGACACGCCCCTCCAGGGTGTCTTCCAGCCATACCATGGGAAAATGCTGCATAGCCTGGTGCAACTCAAAAGGCAAGGAGCACCGCCCAATCAACCGAGACTCATCTTCCAGCACAAAACGATCCTGCCCCTTTGCACGACGCCTCAACAAGTCAATGGCCAGACTGTTCTCAAAATCGATTTGTGATGGCTGTACGGTGGCGCGCTTACCAAAACTTGAGCCGCGATGATTGGCATGCCCTTCCAGATCAATACTATCGTCGAGCTGAGCGATGACTTCTGTTTTGCCAGTTCCAGTCATACCGCCCACCAATACAAAGCGGCATTCCTCAACAGACTGAAGCAGTGTTTCCATGAGAAACGTACGCATGGCCTTATAGCCACCGGCTACACGTGGATAGGCAATACCTGCCTCACTAAGCAGCCATTGCTGAGTGATTTGCGACCGCAGCCCACCCCTGAAGCAGTACAGATAGCCCTCCGGATTGGCCTCGGCAAACTCGGCCCACGCCTGTACCCGCGCTTCCTTCAACTTACCGGAAACCAGAGAGTGTCCAAGCTCCAGAGCAGCCTGCTGCCCCTTCAGCTTGTAACAGGCACCCACCTTTTGCCGCTCGATGTCATTCATCAACGGCCGGTTGGTTGCGCCCGGAAAAGCGCCCTTGGAAAACTCGACGGGTGCACGCACATCCATTAGCGGCACACCAGAAAGAAAGAGGGAGCGGTAGTCCCGAGCGTCATCGCGCATCAATACACCTCAACCGCATGCCGCTGTCGATCAACCATTTCGCCAATAGGCTGAAGTGATAGGCCTAACTCTCGAGCGACCGACATGAATGCTGACTCGCCCTGCGGCTCGACCGCGATCAACAGCCCGCCACTGGTCTGGGGATCGCACAAAAGCAATTTCTGCTGCTCGGATAGCGATGCAATACGGTCACCGTAGCTATCGAAGTTGCGTAAGGTGCCACCAGGCACACACCCCCACTCCAGATACTGCTCAACCATAGGCAAACGTGGAACTGCGTTATATTCGACCCGGGCAGTTAAGCCGCTGCCGTCAGCCATTTCCACCAGATGTCCCAGTAGCCCGAAGCCCGTTACATCTGTCATTGCGGTGACGGCAGCCAACTTGCCAAAGCGACTACCCGGCTTGTTCAGTTGACACATCCAATCGCGTGCGACACCCATGTCTTCCACACGCAATTTTGATTTTTTTTCAGCGGTAGTCAGAATGCCGATGCCCAGAGGCTTGGTGAGGAACAACTTGCAGCCTAACGAAGCCGTGTCGTTTCGCTTCATGTTTCGCTTTTCGACGACACCTGTTACTGCCAGACCAAAAATAGGTTCAGGCGCATCGATAGAGTGTCCACCAGCCAACGGGATGCCCGCCTCGTCACAAACCTTGCGGCCACCTGCCACCACTTCCCGTGCAACCTCAGGCGGAAGCACATTGACAGGCCAGCCCAAAATTGCAATTGCCATCAAAGGATCACCACCCATGGCGTAGATATCGCTAATGGCGTTGGTCGCCGCGATACGTCCGAAATCAAAGGGATCATCCACAATGGGCATGAAGAAGTCAGTTGTGGAAACCACACCTCGCTCAGCATCAAGGGCATATACCGCTGCATCATCCCTCGAGGCATTTCCTACCCAAAGGTTCGGGTCCAGATGCTGGGCACCACTGCCGGCCAGAATGATTTCCAATACCTTAGGCGAAATCTTGCAACCACAGCCGGCTCCATGGCTGTATTGGGTAAGGCGAATCGGCTCGGACATAAGTACTCCGCTGAAGGCTAAGAATTTCATACGCGCGAGGCGCGCTTATAGGTCAGTATTCTAACAAAGCCTGGATAAGGTTAGGCTTGCTTGGTAAGTGAACCAGACTAAATAGCCAGAATACGCCTGTTATACGCGTGATTCGAGGCTCGTATGGAGCCACAGATGGAACTTGCCAGCTATTTACAAGGACAAAATGTCGCGAAAAAACATTGTATAAACGCCTAAAAGTACCTGGCATGAACGTTTTTAATCCACAAAAGCTGTGGATAAGTTCGTGGAAAAGATGGTGGAAATCACCGCAACGCCAGTAGCCACGCCACCTTTAACTAAACTGTCGTTTTTTTAGGCAATCCATAAATTCTGTGCCTTTTCAGTCATTTATAATTTTAGAGTATAGCTTTACTACGCATTACAACCCCTTGACATTACGCCCAATGGCGTTTTAGTCGGGTGTGTATATCTCGCCACCCCAACTACAAAAATGTCCTGCCAATTGTTTGAGGTAGGATAAGCATGTTTATACATTTGGATTACTTAATGTCTGCCCCATCAACCCACACCTCATCTGTACCCGCACGTGCGTGGTTACTCCTGCTGGGACTCTTTCTTGTCGCACTCAATTTAAGGCCCGCCTTATCAAGTCTTTCCCCTCTGCTTCGTCAGATCGAGGCCTCGACCGGGTTGTCCAGCTCGGCAGCCGGACTACTGACCACAGCACCCGTCCTGTGCCTGGGACTTTTTGCGCCATTGGCGCCTCGCCTCTCCCGGTGGCTGGGCAGCGAAAGAACCGTGCTGGTGATACTGCTTACACTGGCAGGCGGTATTGTCTTACGTAGTCTGTTACCCCCTGCCGGCCTGTTTATAGGCAGTCTTGTTGCAGGTGCCAGCATTGGAGTCATCGGCGTTCTATTACCCGGCATTATCAAGCGGGACTTTCCGGAGCAGGCAGGCATGCTCATGGGCGCCTATACCATGGCGCTATGCCTGGGTGCCGCCCTCGCCGCCGGTGCAACAGCCCCACTGGAGCATCTGTTCAACGACCGCTGGCAACCGGCCTTGGCTTTCTGGGCAACACCAGCGATCTTGGCAGCAATCGTCTGGTTGCCGCAAACCCGCGCTAATCATCATGCGAACAGCCAGAAATGGCAGGTGGTAGGCTTATGGCAGGATAAGCTGGCTTGGCAGGTCACCCTTTATATGGGGCTTCAATCGTCGCTCGCCTATATTGTTTTTGGATGGCTACCCTCCATCCTGATTGATCGAGGTCTCAGCGCTGTAGAGGCAGGACTCATGCTGTCCATTTCAGTCCTACTTCAATTACTGACCGCGCTTATCACGCCCTGGCTGGCTACCCGAGGCAAGGACCAGCGCCTGGCCATCATCCTGGTGCTGAGCATGACGCTAACCGGCCTTCTTGGCTGCCTGTACGGTTCCCTCGGCAGTCTATGGTTCTGGGCTTGCATTCTAGGCCTGGGCCAAGGCGGAACCTTCAGTATAGCCCTGGCCTTGATCGTACTTCGTTCGCCTGATGCGCATATTGCAGCTCGCCTGTCAGGAATGTCCCAAGGCGTAGGCTATACATTGGCAGCCATGGGTCCCCTGCTGGTAGGCGTGATCCATGACATGAGCAGCGGCTGGAGCAGTGTGGGCATCCTGTTTATTGGAATCGCCATTTCAGCCGCGTTATTTGGCCTGCTTGCAGGACGCAACCTGCATGTAAACGCCAAGAGCCTTCCGCTATAACGTGCTTGAGTGGGGTAAAACGTCTTGTTTGCCCCACTCGTTTGGTTATGGCTTTGGGACCCGATCTGTAGCGCCTGCCATCCAGTCACGAATCAGATTGTAGGCAACGGCCAAAAGAATAGGCCCCAGAAACAATCCCATAAAACCAAACGCCAGCAGGCCGCCAAAGACACCAAGCAATACGACTACCAATGGCAGGTCCCCTCCCCGACTAATCAAATACGGCTTGAGAATATTATCTACACCGCTAATAACAAAGAGCCCCCAAAGCCCCATGAATATGGCGTATCCATATTCCTGCTGGAGCACCAGCCAGATCGTTGAAGGTATCCAGACCAGCGGAGGCCCTACAGGGATCAAGCTCAATGCAAAGGTCAACAGCGCCAATCCTAACGCGCCGGGCACCCCAGCGATCATTAGGCCTATCATCGCCAAGACACCTTGAGCCGCCGCCGTTCCTAGAATTCCATTAACGACTCGATGCACTGTGCCGCCGACCAGTTGCATATAATGGCCGGCTTGAGCACCAATCAGCCTGACGAGCAGCTTCTCAACCAAGGTAGCCAGCCGAGGTCCGTCACGGTAGAAGAAAAACACCAGGACAAGACTTAGCGCCAGCTCTAAAAAGCCGCCACCTACGCGCGCACTTCGCGCCAGAAGCCAATTCCCCATCTGCCCCAGATAGGGCTTCAAGCTGTCAAAATAGGCAGTACCTCGCGCATCTAGGGTTTGCCATAGACTGGCCAGCCGGTCGCCAACAAGAGGCAACCGCACTACCCACTCTGGCACAGGCGGCAAACCGCCCACTTGAATGCTGCGAACTAACTCAATCGTTCCACGCACATGATCAGCAAGTCCGATACCGACCCATACAAGCGGCAATGCCACCAACAATATCCAACCAATCGTAAGAATCGCAGCGGCCACCGTATTACGGCCGTTCAGCCTGCGGGTCAAGCCCCGCATCAGAGGCCAACTGGCGTAAGCCAGTACCGCAGCCCAAAATAGGGCCGACATGAATGGCAGCAACACCCATAGACAGGCACCAAGGAGTGACAGGAGAAGTATGCGGACGAGCAGGCGATCGTGCTCATACATGGGCGGAGGTAATTGGGGAGACTGACCAGCAGGAAGCCGCATATAAATTCCTAAGATGACAATCGAATCACTGTCCTGCTTAAGCGGCTCCATCCGCCGGACAGGCAAGTGACAATGTCAGAGCTTAACGCCCCGCCAGATACCTGTCGTTACCGCTAGATGGGTTATAGCTGCAGATAGAGCCCAGGCTCACGATTCGGGTCAACTTCAAGCCGGGCCGCTCGTATACGCCTGGCCAGCAATGCTTTTTCCCACTTGCCCGCTTGCGGCCCACCGATGATCACTCGGGTACCTGTGTCCAGATTAAGGCACTGCCCTACCAGGTCCAGCCAGATATCGTCTGGTGGATCGGCTAACGCAGGAAGATGTAACTCACCATCTTGCCGCAATTGACGAAGCAATGTTGCAGGACTTGCTACCAGCTTGCCCAAAGGTATGGAAGCCTCGAGCTGCTCCACATGCAGATAACCCCTTCGATTACCCCGAGTGATCGCGTAAAGCGTCAGCAATGTGTCGTCTTGTGGTGGAGCGAGACGCAACAGGAGATACGACTGCTGCTCGTCCGGCCCATACAACTGCGATTTTCCAAAAATAGCATTGGCAAATACATTACTGGAGCCACAATCGCGTCCCTTACACCACGATAACGGTATCGCAGATTGCTTCTGCAATGTACTTCTAGCCTCATTGAGTGCCGCAATAGGGTCATGGCCACGGGGCAACTCATAGGTCAGCGTGACGAGCTTACCCTCTGCTTGGACGTCTCCCTCCAGGCGCAACTTGCCTCCTATACGACTTACAGCGCCCTGTGGGTACATTTTTTCGACAGACCCAGCCTCACGATAATCAATAATTTCGGCATGGGCAGGTCGCGCCAGCACTGGAAGATCGACACTGCCTGGCATATCTGCCGCAACAGCAGCACACGTCATGAATCCCAGACCAAGCGCAAAAAAAAGTCGCATATATATTAGTGAATCACCCTGAATTAATTTAAAGACCCATAAATAATAGCGGGGACATGTTTACCTGGAGTGGCGTGTTATACCGGCACGCGCCTTTTCCTGCCTGAGGACTGACAGGCGAATCTGACAGAGCGAATACACGTTCAAAACCGCCCAAACGCTGCATCCTTTAGAGGCATGGCTCCCTGTGACTTGATCGCTATTGATCCTTTATGCATAACAAGCCTTATCAATACCCGTATTCGAGTCAAGCTGCAGAGAAAAAGCGATTGAAACAATCTGCTACCGCTCTTGCGCCAACCTCGTTATCCAGATGCAAGTGATGCCCCCCAGCCAAACGGGTAACTTCATAGCAAGCAAGCTCCTGTAGAAGTCCATCGATACCGGGAATGTTGACGAGCAGCCCCTTGTCAGCCACAACGAGACTCGCGGGGCACTGCACTTTTTTAATGAACGCCAAGGCCTGCTCATGCGTCAGCCTTAATGTGGCCGGCAAGGTTAAACGAGCATCGGAGCGCCAGGTATACCCTCCTGGAATAGGCATCAACCCTCGCTCTGCCAGTAGCTCTGCAGCCTCCATACTGACCGATCCCACACCTTTGAGTCTGGCTTGAGCGGCCTGCTGAACAGTCTCATAAACCGGCTTGCGCTTATTGGGCAAATTAAGCTGAGCACGCAAGGCATTGCCTAGTTTTTCAGGCGCCTCATCCGGCTCTGTCGTGTACGGTAGCAGCCCGTCGATCAACGCCAGACGCTCGACACGTTCCGGCAATGCTGCTGCGAAAAGCACCGAAATAATGGCCCCGAGTGAGTGACCCAGTAACGAGAAGCGCTCCCACCCTAGCTGCTCTGCTGCCATCAAGACGTCCTGCACGTAGTCTTGCAGCAGGTAGCCAACACCGGCCGGGCGATGAGCGGATAAACCATGCCCCGGCAGGTCGACTGCAACAATGCGCAACCCCTCCAGATAAGGGGCCAATCGCGAGAACGTCATGGCATTATCTAACCAGCCATGCAAAGCCAGCACTGGCCGCCCGTCTTCAGGGCCGAATAAACGAGCCGCAAGCTCAAGGTGGGGTAAGTTAAGGCGCAACTCCTGTACATGGGCAGTCATGTCTAGTTCTCATAATTGATTTTCAGATCAGACAATAAAGCAAGCAGAAGGGCTTCGCAGAGCAATGGCGCTCATGCTCGACGAACCAGTAAATGCTCTAGATATAAAGAGGCGCAAGACCAACACCTAATAACCGAAAGGGCTGGTCCAGGCGCGGCATCAGGACGAAATGCGGTCTTTGGGGATGACAGCTACCGTTAAACGCGAAATACAGGTTGCACGCCCCGCTTCATCTGACAATCGGATATCCCATACATGAGTACTTCGACCCAGATGGACAGGCTTTGCCACAGCGGTCACCCGCCCACGTCTAACAGCGCGCAAATGATTGGCATTGACCTCAAGCCCCACGCAGGTGTACTGGCTCCTGTCGATACAGAGCAGACTGGCAATGGAGCCGACGGTTTCTGCCAAGACAACAGAAGCCCCTCCATGAAGCAACCCAAACGGCTGGTGGGTACGCTCATCTACCGCCATGCTTGCAGTGAGCGAATCTTCATCATAAGCCTCAAAATGAATATCCACGCGCTCGCAAATAGTGTTTTGCAAACTCTCATCCAGCGCAGCGAGGTCCGGCTCGGTGAACCAGATACTCATACCAGGTACTCCGCATAGACCCGTAAAGACACACCTGATGCATCAATTAACATAACGACCTCTTTTTTGTTAGAAATTATGGAATCGTCGAATCAGTCAAGGATGGAAAAGCTCAACCAGCTCCATGGCACCTGCAATGCGCATTTCCCCTTCAAGCGTAGCCAGTGAGCCTGTAGCCATACTCAGTGGCTGCTGTAGGTTTCCATGAACCAGAAGACCAGCCAGGTAGCTGACAAAGGGATTATGGGTAGTTAACAGGATATTACTGCCGGAAAGATCATCCAGAAGATCAATAGCCTTGATCACGTCATCATCAGGCGTTATCCAGGGCAGAGTGACAATGGACTCTTTGTGCCCTAGAACACCCCTGACCAGCTCGGCTGTCTGCTGGGCTCGGACGTATGGACTGGCATAAATCACATCGATCCTTTCCCCCAACAGCCGCTCCGCACTGCGTCTGACTTCACTACGGCCCCTATCCGTCAACGGCCTGAACTCATCGCCCTCTGAACGCGGCTCCGCCTCACCATGCCTTAGCAACCAGAGCGTCATGGCTGCTTCTCTTGCATAGAGGAAGCGGTATCGGGCCAGTCAGCAAGAGGCCATGGCTTTTCTTCTGTAGCAAAGGTTCCGAAACGAACAATCTGCGCCAGATAGCAGGACAAACTCGAACCAAATTCACTTAAGGCGTCACTTGGTGTGCCTTTGACGAGGCGATAGCCCAGCTGAGCAATTACCACGCCTGCAAAAATGTACTGCGACACTAACCATACAAGCAGGAAAATCACCATCCAGATAAGACGCAACGCGAGGCTTTCGCGTTCATGAGTGTCTGCTGACATATTCTCTCCTAAGCTTCGGAGCCTATCGGCAAATAGAAATCGACATCGGTTTTAGGCTCCCCACGCATCAGCGCAGCAATAACCTGATCCAGCGTGCGGGATTCGAACAGTACCGCATACAGGCCTTGCACCAGCGGCATATAGACGCCGAGTTCATCGGCTTTTTCCTTGAGAACACGCAAGGTGTTGACCCCTTCCGCCGTCTCCCCCATTCGAGCAACTGCCGCCTCAAGCGTAAGGCCCTCACCCAATGCATGCCCTACCTGATAGTTGCGGCTCTTGGGCGAAGAACAAGTGACGATAAGATCACCTACCCCGGCCAAACCCATGAATGTAATGGGATTGGCACCCTGCTGTACGGCAAAGCGAGTCATCTCGGCGAGCGCGCGGGTAATCAGCATGCTGCGGGTGTTTTCACCCATATTCAGCGCAGCTGCCAGCCCCGCCATGATGGCATATACGTTCTTCAAGGCTCCGGCCAGCTCTACTCCCAGCCGGTCACGGCTGGCATAGACCCTGAAGGTACGCCCATGGAGAACAGCCTGCACCTGCTGGCAGAGCGCATCATCTTCACTGGCAATAACGGTAGCCGTCAGCGCGTGCTCTGCAATCTCTCGCGCCAGGTTAGGTCCTGAAATCACACCAATTCTGGCTTTCGGTGCGATCTCCTCAAGGATCTGGCTCATCAGCTTGAAGGTATGCGCTTCAATTCCTTTGGTGAGGCTGACCAACGCCTTACCCGCCAGGCGATCGGCTACCGGGGCAAGCACATTACGTAACGCACTGGAGGGCAGCGCGACAAAGACAATGTCACACCCTGCCAGAGAGGCATCAAGATCACATCCCGGCTCGACAGATTGATGAACCTTTATGCCCTTTAGATACCGCGGATTCTCACGAACTTGACGAATAGCTTCAGCCTGCTCAGGATCGCGCATCCAGAGCTTTACAGGATGACCATTCTCCGCCAGCAGATTGGCCAGGGCAGTTCCAAAACTGCCTCCGCCCAAGACTGCTATAGGTTGCTTTACACTCATCGGGTTATCCATTTATGCCGCAATGTGCGACGGTATCCACATTATACGAAGCCCCTATTTAACATTCCGCTCTCTTTTATTGAACCATGTGTAATTACCGTATCCTTCTTCCTGAAGGTGGACGCTAACACCATAACGGCCAGAATGGCCTATTGTAGTAAGAGCATCGAGCTCAAGGCTCACGGAGAACGCTCTATTGGACAAGCGACGCGGCTGGGGCATACGTACCCGTACTTTAGCCATCAGCCTGGGACCTGCCCTGATTATTACATTGGTACTGACGGGCTATTTCACATACGCCCGCCTTCAGGATCTGCATCACGAACTCAGTCACACAGGTCAGCTGATTGCAATTCAGTTGGCATCTGCCAGTGAATATGGGGTCTCGACCGATAACCTCCCGATGCTACGCAACCTCCTGGAGGCCACACTGGCGACCCGCTACGTTCGCTTTATCGAAATCCGCGATCGTCAGGAGCGCATCATCATGTATGCGCATAATCCGCCCCCCAATGCGCAATCGGCTTCACAGGTAGAGATATTTCACGCAAGCATCAGCCGCTCGGGCACACCCAATTCGAATGGGTCCCTTGGCCGTGTTGCCGTTGGCGTGACCAACGAAGCCTTCCATGAGCGCCAACAGGCTATTTTGACCAAGGCAGGCGCACTGGCCTTACTGGCACTTGGGCTTACCTTCTTGCTGGCCTGGCGCCTGGCCAAGCGCCTTTCCGCGCCGCTAAGCGACATGGGTCGTACCGTGAATGCCATTCGCGCAGGCGACTACCACAGCCGTCTTCCGGTACCAGACAACTCCGAAATGGGCGTATTGGCGCATCTGATCAATGATCTTGCCCAAGCCCTGCAGCGGGCCAGTGAAGAGCAACAGCGCAGCATTGATCAGCTGGTTGCGGCACGTGAAGAGGCCGAGCAGGCCAACCGCGCCAAATCAGACTTCCTCGCCATGATGAGTCATGAGCTTCGTACACCACTCAATGGCGTACTGGGCATGTTGCAGCTCCTTGAAACCACAGAGCAATCCCGCGAGCAAAGTGAATACACTAGCCTTGCTACCGAATCCACAGAGCATTTGCTGAAAGTCATCAACGATGTTTTGGATTTCTCACGCATCGAGCGTGGTGCGCTGGAGCTGGAAAGCATTCCATTCAATCTGGCCGACCTGATTACAGGTTCGGTGCAGGTTTTCCAGCACAGTGCAACACAACGTGGTCTGCAGCTGGCGCTTGAAGGCGCCGAAAGTCTGGAGCGACTGGAGGTTACCGGAGACCCGACGCGCCTGAGGCAGATCCTGGTCAATCTGGTTGGCAATGCACTCAAATTTACCGAGAGCGCCTCAATCGAGGTTAAATGCTACTGCCAACCTCTGGATGAGCGCCTGCTCTGGCTCACCTGCTCGGTACACGATAGCGGCATAGGTATTTCGGCAGAACGCCTGGAACGCATGTTTGATGCCTTCCAGCAGGCTGACCCAACCATCAGCCGCCGTTACGGAGGTACCGGGCTTGGACTGTCCATCGCACGCACACTGGCGGAGCGGATGGGTGGATCGCTTCATGCCATAAGCCAGGAAAGCCAGGGATCAACCTTTACGCTCGAATTGCCGCTTCCCTTCCGACACGTCCAGCAGACAGAGCGCAACCAGTCTCCTCTTCAGGAGTTTCAGGTCAATGGACTGAACGTCCTGCTGGTTGAGGATAACCCGGTCAATCAGACAGTTATCGAAGCCATGTTACGCAGCCTGGGGTATCATATTACTATCGCAGGGGATGGAGCCCAGGCGGTAAATCTGGCCGAGCAGCAGTCTTTCAGTGCAATTCTCATGGACTGTCGTTTACCGGTGCTGGATGGCTATCAGGCTACTCGCCTGATCCGTCAACAGCCTGGGCCTATGGTTCCCATCATTGCACTGACGGCTAATGCGCTGCAGGGGGATCGGGAAAATTGTCTGGCTGCCGGAATGAATGATTATCTGGCAAAACCCTTCAAGCGAGCTGATCTTCAGCAGATGCTGCAACGCTGGATTAGCCAGCCCGAGCGGTCTCGAGGAGCAACGTCCTTGTAATCGGATATGCATCACTATTGGAGTATTTGATCTCCAACGTGCACAATTCGTCTTTCGCGAGGTTTTACCGCCTCGCTGTGACTTTAAAAATGGCTTGGCTGTCTATGTGGTGGCTGTCCAATAGCGAGAGCGACACTATAATCGCCGACATTGATCACCAGGCCAGCTACAGGAGCTTGCATGACCAAACAACACGCCTTCACCCACGAAGACTTGCTGCGCTGCAGCCGTGGCGAGCTATTCGGCCCGGGTAATGCGCAACTGCCCGCCCCGAACATGCTGATGATCGATCGGATCACTCATATCAGCGATGTAGGCGGCAAGTACGGTAAGGGTGAACTGGTCGCCGAGCTGGATATCAATCCAGATCTCTGGTTCTTTAAATGCCATTTCGAAGGTGACCCGGTAATGCCAGGCTGCCTGGGCTTGGATGCCATGTGGCAATTGGTAGGTTTCTATCTTGGCTGGCAGGGAAATCCTGGCCGCGGCCGTGCGCTGGGCTCAGGAGAGGTCAAGTTTTTTGGCCAGGTACTGCCCACTGCCAAGAAAGTGACCTACAACATACATATCAAGCGCACCATTACACGTTCGCTAATTCTAGCCATTGCAGATGGTACGGTTAGCGTTGATGGTCGCGAGATTTACTCGGCCGAAGGTCTTCGTGTCGGCCTATTCACTTCAACAGAAAGTTTCTAAGGGTCCTTCCGCATGCGTCGCGTCGTGATCACCGGCTTGGGCATTGTTTCTTGCCTCGGCAATGACAAAGACACCGTTTCCGCCAACCTGCGCGCAGGTCGTCCCGGCATTCGTTTCAATCCGGAATATGCCGAAATGGGGCTTCGCAGCCAAGTGTCCGGGTCCGTCGACCTGAACCTGGAAGAGCTGATCGACCGCAAGGTCAAGCGCTTCGTGGGTGATGCAGCCGCCTATGCCTACCTGGCAATGGAACAGGCTGTCAAAGACTCAGGCTTGACCGAAGAGCAGGTTTCAAACCCACGTACCGGCCTGATTGCCGGCTCCGGGGGCGCCTCTACGTTCAACCAGATGGAAGCGCTGGATATCTTGCGCGAAAAAGGCGTCAAGCGTGTCGGCCCCTACCGGGTTACTCGTACTATGAGCAGCACGGTATCGGCTTGCCTTGCAACGCCTTTCAAAATTAAAGGCCTGAACTATTCCGTGGCATCGGCCTGCGCAACCAGTGCGCACTGCATTGGCCTGGCGATGGAGCAGATTCAACTGGGCAAGCAGGACGTCGTGTTTGCCGGTGGCGGTGAAGAGGAACATTGGTCCCAGTCCTTCCTGTTCGACGCCATGGGCGCCCTGTCTAGCCAGTACAACGAAACCCCTGAAAAAGCTTCCCGCGCGTACGATGCCAATCGTGATGGCTTTGTCATCGCTGGCGGCGGCGGTATGGTTGTAGTCGAGGAACTCGAGCATGCCCTTGCTCGTGGTGCCAAGATTTATGCAGAAATCGTAGGCTACGGTGCAACATCCGATGGCTATGACATGGTTGCGCCGAGCGGTGAAGGCGCTGCACGCTGCATGCGCCAGGCGATGTCTACAGTGGACGCCCCGATTGACTACCTGAACACCCACGGCACCTCCACCCCGGTGGGTGATGTTGCGGAGATCAAGGCGGTACGAGAAGTCTTTGGTGACAAGGCCCCGGCCATCAGCTCTACAAAGAGCCTGTCAGGTCACTCTTTGGGCGCCGCTGGTGTTCATGAAGCGATCTACTGCATATTGATGATGGAAGGCAACTTCATCGCTGGCTCAGCCAATATCGATGAGCTCGACTCTCAGGTAGCAGACTTGCCCATTCTTCGTGAGACTCAGGAGAATGCCAAGCTCGACGTCGTCATGAGCAACAGCTTTGGCTTTGGTGGAACCAACGCCACGCTGATTCTCAAGCGCTGGAATAGCTGATCCAGCGCCGCGTGCAACACCCTAAAACCCGCACACCGTGCGGGTTTTTTTACAACCAAAACATGACTTTAGACGAACTTTTTAAAAATTTAACCTCTCGCTGAATCGATTTCTGCACGGTTCATAACTATTATTCCGCGCGGATTGAACCGAAACGGATTGGATCAATCATATGCGAGCTTTAAACGGGCGTTTATTTGAGTCGCCTACCCCTTTGGAGAGAAGATGAATAATTCCAACGAAGTTCCAAATTACAGAGGCCCCCTGTCGGTACTGACCGTACTGTTCTTCATGTGGGGATTGATTACCTCGCTGAATGATATTCTGGTTCCTCACCTCAAGGCTGTCTTCACGCTGAGCTACGTTCAAGCCTCGCTGATTCAGTTCTGTTTCTTTACCGCGTACTTCATCGTCTCGTTCCCGGCAGGTCGCCTGGTTGAGGGGCTTGGCTACAAGAAGGGAATTATCTTCGGTTTATGTACAGCTGCTGTTGGCTGTTTGCTGTTTTATCCAGCTGCCGGAGCGCACTCCTACGCCTTCTTCCTACTGGCCCTATTCGTACTAGCGGGTGGTATCACTGTCCTTCAGGTGGCAGCCAACCCCTACGTTACTGTTCTTGGTAAGCCGGAAACCGCTGCAAGCCGTCTGACCCTGACTCAGGCCTTCAACTCCCTGGGCACAACCGTAGGCCCGCTGATTGGCGCCGTAACCATTCTGGCACTGGTCGAGCACAGCACAGATGCCTCTTCGGTACAGATGCCCTACCTGATTCTGGCCGGTATGCTTCTGGCAATTGCCGTGATCATTGGCTTTATCAAATTGCCGCAAATCAAAGGCGGTAATGACGAAGTTCAGACCCAGCAGAACAGCGCTCCTCAGCACGAAGCCAAAAGCATCTGGCAGTACAAGCATCTTCTTCTTGGTGTTATCGGTATTTTCATGTATGTAGGCTCCGAGGTATCGATCGGCACCTACCTGATCAGCCTGATGGAAAGCCCTGACGTGGCAGGCCTCTCGAGTGATGTAGCTGGACGCTACCTGGCTCTGTACTGGGGCGGCGCGATGGTAGGCCGCTTTGTCGGTGGTGTGATCATGGCACGCGTCAGACCTAACTATGTGCTGGCCTTCAACAGCGTTGCAAACGTCGTATTGCTTGCGATTGCCATGGCAGTCAGTGGTAAGGCAGCAATGTGGGCTCTGCTTTGCATTGGTCTGTTCAACTCCATTATGTTCCCCACCATCTTCTCCCTGGCTCTAGACGGCCTAGGCAAGTTCACCAGTAAGGGCTCTGGCCTGCTGTGCATGGGCATCGTTGGCGGCGCACTGGTTCCGTTTATCCAGGCTATGTTTGCTGACTCCATCGGCCTGCTGATGTCGTTCTTTGTTCCGATGCTGGGCTATGTCTACATTCTCTTCTACGGTTTGAAAGGCTATCGCACCAAACCTGTAGTTGCTCACTAAACACAAAAGGCTGGCTTTTTAGCCAGCCTTTTTCTAATCCCTGAAAATAAAGCAAAAAAAAGGCGACCGAAGTCGCCCAAGTGCCTTGCGTGCCCTTTGTCCAGAAGGTCAGCGTTTATGCATATCCTTCCAGACGATGAAACCTACAACCGCAACAAACAGCGAAATCGAAGCCAACGCGCCGATACCCATTGTGATGACATCATCGATAAACATGGTGATGATCTCTGCGGCCAAGCAATGGGTATACGTTAAACGAGAGACAGCTTCGGATTATTGACCTCGGTCAATGGTTGGGTAGGTAGGTAACTGACACTCAACGTTTCTTGGGCTTTGACTTGCCTTTCTTTTTGGGCTTCGCCAATGGCAGAGCCTGTTCGAACGCCTGACGCATTTCGTTCAGCCGTTTTTCATTCAAATCATGGATGCGCTTGCTTCGCTCGGAAGTAAAATCAATTAGATTGTTATCGCTCACGTTCGTATCCAACGAAAAGTAAGATTGAGTCGAGAAGACATGGACCGTTTTGTACGGGCAACTTGATGCTGCCAATAATGCTGGGTAGCACCTCGCATAACCAGAAGCGAGCCGTGCGTTAGCTCGATGGAATGCTCGATACGTTGCACACCGCGACGACGCAGATCGAAACGTCGCGCCTCTCCCAGGCTTAACGAAGCAATTGTAGGGTTTCGGCCCAGCACGGCCTCGTTATCACTATGCCAACCCATGGCATCTTGGCCGTTACGATAATAGTTGATCAAGACCCCATTGAATGGGTGGTCACAAAACCGACTCACTCGACCACGAATATCGCCAAGAAGCTCCGTCCAAGGCAAAGAAGGATGCGCAAGACTGGAATATCCATAACTGATTCCAGGATCACCATACCAGGCAACGAGCCTGGGAGTTGGATAGCTCTTGCCGTAAACCTGCACCTGCGGCTGCTCCCATGGCGTTTGTTTAATCAGCTCCGCCATCCAGTCATCAGCTTCCTGAGAAACAACCCAAGACTCATAGAGTGTCACATCGGCATTCGCCAAACCTGTCTGAGTCATGGCCCCCTTCTCCTTCCCGAGAGGGCTTGCGGTCGACCCTCTCTTGGCATTGGCTCATACAGAGCGCTATATACGGCTTGATAGAACCCAGCCGCCGCCTAAACTTTGATATCAACACACTGCCCTTTTTCGGAAGGTTCCATCAATGCTTCTGCACGCTCATCCGGCAGTAAAACCTGCAGTCCCCGCTTACGCTTGCGACGCTTTTCGCTTTCCTGCTCCAACTTTTGTTCATCCAGAACGGATTGAAAGCCTGCTTCCTTTGCATGGGCGACAGCTGTTACTGGAGCGATGTCCGGTCGAGGCTTTACAGAATCGTGCTGCGTAGTGATCGGAATCAAGGCTTGCGGTATGGGCGGTAACATCAACTTGTCCTCTCGCGATATACCTATTTAAAGATTTTATGCCATCAGGCTTTGGCCTCGGCGGGCGCATTCGTTAACATAACCGGCTTTTTGAATGGGCGGGAGAAGCTACTACATGGCGCAGTATCAACCTGGGCAACGTTGGATCAGTGACAGTGAAGCCGAGCTGGGGCTCGGTACCATCCTGGCACAGGATGGACGCCTTCTGACCGTACTGTATCCGGCTACCGGAGAAACACGCCAGTATGCTCAACGCAACGCACCCCTGACCCGCGTACGCTTCGCACCAGGTGATGAAATCACCCACTTTGAAGGCTGGAAACTCACTGTTCGTGAGGTGGAAGAAAACGAAGGCCTGCTCACCTATCACGGTTTGAACGCTAAAAACGAACCTCGCACGATGACCGAGGCAGAACTGTCCAACTTTATTCAGTTCCGTCTGGCAAGTGATCGTCTTTTCGCAGGTCAAATCGACCCGCTTTCCTGGTTCAGCCTGCGTTACCACACACTTGAACACAGCAGTCGTCTCTTACAATCGCCACTCTGGGGGCTGGCAGGCGCTCGAGCCCAACCTATCCCACACCAGCTGCATATTGCCCGTAGTGTAGCCGACCGTATTGCTCCGCGTGTCCTTTTGGCCGACGAAGTGGGCCTTGGCAAGACGATCGAAGCAGGTCTTGTTATTCATCGCCAGCTACTCAGCGGTCGTGCGCGTCGCATTCTGATTCTTGTGCCTGAAAACCTCCAGCATCAGTGGCTGGTAGAGATGCGCCGGCGCTTCAATCTGGAAGTCGCCCTGTTCGATTCAGAGCGCTTCCGCGCCAGTGACGCGACCAATCCTTTTGAAGATAATCAGATTGCTTTGGTCTCTTTGGACTGGCTAAAGCGTGATGAGCGCGCCCAGGACGCCGCGTTTGCAGCCGGCTGGGACCTTATGGTTGTGGATGAAGCCCATCACCTTGTATGGCACCCGGAACAGGTAAGTCCCGAATATGCTCTGGTCGAGCAGCTGGCTGAAGTCATCCCTGGCGTCCTGCTTCTGACCGCTACGCCCGAACAGCTTGGTCAAGACAGCCACTTTGCCCGCCTGCGCCTGCTGGATCCTAATCGCTTCCACGATTTTGAAGCATTCCGTAATGAAAGTGCCAATTACCGCCCGGTTGCCGAAGCTGTTCAAGAGCTGCTGGACCACGGTACGATGAGCGATGCTTCACGTGTTGCCATTCATGGCTTCCTGGGCGAGGAAGGCGATACGCTGCTTACATCCGCTGCGGCTGGTGACGAAGAGGCTCGTTCACGCCTTATTCGTGAGCTGCTGGACCGTCACGGGACAGGTCGGGTTCTTTTCCGTAATACTCGCGCCGCAGTGCTGGGCTTTCCAGAGCGAAACCTGGATGCATCAGCCTTGCCCTTCCCGGATCAGTACATGGATGCCAGCGCCTCGCTGTATCCTGAAACACTGTATGTTCCAGAGGATGAAAACGATCGCTGGTGGCGCCATGACCCACGTGTAGAGTGGCTGATTGAAACCCTCAAAGGCTTGAAAAAATTCAAGGTTCTAGTCATCTGCGCACATGCAGAGACTGCACTGGATTTGGAAGACGCCTTGCGACTGCGCTCGGGCATTCCGGCCACGGTTTTCCATGAGCGGATGAGCATTCTTGAGCGTGACCGGGCTGCCGCCTACTTCGCTGACGAAGAATTTGGGGCGCAGGTACTGATCTGCTCTGAAATTGGTAGTGAAGGACGCAACTTCCAGTTTGCCCATCATCTCGTGTTGTTCGATCTACCCGCACACCCTGACTTGCTGGAGCAGCGAATCGGCCGCCTGGACCGGATCGGCCAGCGCCACACTATTCAGCTGCATGTACCTTACCTCGAAGGTAGCGCACAGGAGCGCAAGTTCCAGTGGTACCACCATGCACTGAATGCGTTTCTGTCAACCTGTCCTACCGGCAATACGCTAGAGCAGCGCTTCGGTGAACAGCTCAACACGCTGCTCCCTGGTGGAGATGAAGACAGCTGGCAAGCTCTGCTGGAAGACGGTCGCCGCACACGTGAGACACTTGAAGCCGAGCTGCATACAGGCCGCGATCGGTTGCTTGAGCTTAACTCCAGTGGCTCCGGCGAAGGTGAAGAGCTTCAGGAGGCGATCCTGGAACAGGATGACGAGTTTGCACTGCCGATCTATATGGAGAAGCTATTGGATGCCTTTGGTGTTGACAGCGAAGACCACTCCGATAATGCGCTCATTCTCAAGCCCAGCGAAAAAATGCTCGATGCAGGCTTCCCGCTGGGTAACGATGAAGGTGTGACGATTACCTATGATCGGGATCTGGCCCTGGCACGCGAAGACATGCAGTTTCTTACCTGGGAGCACCCCATGGTCCAGGGCGGCATGGACCTTGTGCTATCAGGCTCGATGGGCAACACGGCGGTAGCGCTGATCAAGAACAAGGCACTCAAGCCTGGCACAGTACTGCTTGAATTGCTTTACGTCAGCGAGGCGGTAGCCCCACGTTCACTTCAGTTGACTCGCTTCCTGCCCCCTATTGCCCTTCGTTGCCTGCTGGATGCAAACGGCAATGATCTGGCTGCACGCGTTTCGTTCGAGACGCTTAATGATCAGCTGGAAAGCGTACCACGCGGAAGCGCCAACAAGTTTGTTCAAGCCCAGCGTGACGCCTTGAGCAAACTCGTGGCGGCTGGCGAAGGCAAGGTATTGCCTCGTCATAACGAGCGCGTCGAACTGGCACGTCAGCGTTTCGTTGCCAACATGGACGAGGAGCTGGCTCGCTTGACGGCATTGCAAGCCGTCAACCCAAGTGTTCGTGATACTGAAATCGACACCCTGCGTCAGCAGCGTGAAGAAGGTATTGCCCACTTGGACAAAGCATCGCTACGCCTTGAATCTATACGGGTTCTAGTAGCTGGTTGATGACAAAGGCCCTTCTCAGAAGGGCCTTTTCATTTCCACTGCGCTATGCCAGCACCTCAACAGGCATACCGATATTCACTGCGCCTGGATTAAGCTGGATCAGATTCTGCCCAAAGTAAACGGCGCCCTCATGTTCTCTATAAGTCTTCAGTGTTGCTAAAGGCTCCCGGTCATGACTGCGCACGCTGGTAACCGGATCAACAGTAATCAGTACACACCGAGAGCAAGGCTTCACAATACGAAATTCAACCTCCCCTATTCGTATATGCGTCCATTTATCCTCCGCGTAAGCCTTGCTACCTTCAACGACCAGATTAGGTCTGAACCGCCTCATATCCAAAGGCCGGCCCACACGCTGAGCCAGATCATCCAGAGAGGCCTGGCCAATCAGTAGCAATGGAAAACCATCTGCGAAATTAACGTGATCACCAGGACTGGCATAAGCAGTATCAACCTGACGCGCCCGACTTTCGGGCATGTACACTAAGCGACAAGGTCTGTCCAAGAAGGTGCTTAACCAGGCATTGGCTTCTTCTCCTGCCTCTGGAACCTGGAACGTGTCTCGCCAGAGTGTGACGCCCTGCAGGGCCCCATCTGGCAGAGGAACAGAAATTTCAAGCGTTGACATTCCGGGGGCATTAAGCGAGAGACAACCGTTACTGATCCAACGGGCTACAATCTGCCCCATGCTGGGTAACAATCGCTGGGTCAGGAAACGTCCTGTCGAAGCCTCTACCACCATCCATCGCCGATCACCCGCCACGCCTAGGCAATCAATATCGGCACGCTCAAGAGGCTCAGGCGCAGTAGATTTGACGGGATAACGATAAAGTCCGCTGAGATGAAACATGGCACGGCTTCCTGTCGACCAAAGAAGCCGTGAGTCTAGAAAAGATCAGCGCCTGTGTGCAGGCTTGACGGACAAAATTATCGTCAGGACCTACACTTATTGGTCTAGCAGGCTCAATCGGGTTCGTACCGCCTCAACCAATAAATCAGGCTGGAACTTGGACAGGAATGCGTTGCAGCCTACTTTCTTGACCATCGCCTCGTTGAAACTACCGGATAGCGAGGTATGGAGTACGACGTAGAGGCTACTGAGCTGAGGATCCTGACGGATCTCCGTCGTTAGGCGATAGCCATCCATCTCCGGCATTTCAGCGTCTGTAATAAGCATTAGCAGCTTCTCAGAGACATTGACCCCGTCCTTGGCCCATTGTTTGAGTTTCTGCAACGCCTTGAGACCATCTGTAGCGATGTGGAAGGTCAAACCGAGCTGCGTCAGTGTATCGCGCATCTGATTGAGCGCGGTGCTGGAGTCATCCACCAACATAATTTCACGTGACTTCGCTTTGGTTAGCAACGAGTCGTCCAAGCGCTCGCGGGAAACCTTGACGTTATAAGGCACGATTTCAGCCAGTACTTTTTCTACATCGATGACTTCGATCAGCTTGTCCTCAAACTTGGTAATAGCCGTCAGATAATGTTGACGACCGGCTCCACCCGGAGGGGGTTGGATGCTGTCCCAGTTAAGGTTGATGATGCGATCCACGCTTCCTACCAGGAACGCCTGGACGGTGCGGTTGTACTCAGTGACGATAATCGTGCTGTTTTGATCAGGCACAATCGGCCTCATCCCAATGGCACATGCCAAGTCAATAACCGGCAGTGTTTGTCCGCGCAGATGAATGACACCGCAGACCATCGGATTACGCTTGGGCATTAAAGTCAGTTTGGGCAGGTGCAATACTTCCTGCACCTTAAACACGTTGATGGCAAACATCTGCCGACTGGACAGACGAAACATCAGAATTTCCAGACGGTTCTCGCCTACCAGCTGCGTGCGCTGGTCGACAGAATCAAGAATGCTAGCCATGCCAAATCTCCTAAGAATAGCGTTTCCTAGGTATCGGCCATCTTGCAAGGACCTTGAAGCGAAACTCTGCAAAAGCCCGTCCGCTCAGCCACGACAGATGGCTGTATGGCTCTTACTGTATCGGCATGCGGTAGGGTCTACTTAAAGCGTTTTTACGCCTCCGTCTAACCGGCCTCTTAATACGGTTGAGCAGACTGGTTAGATCAGCAGGCATGAAAAAGCCGGGACACGCCCGGCTTCAGCCACTATTGTCAATCAGGCTTTCGGCAGTGTTACACCGCGTTGCCCCTGATACTTTCCACCACGATCCTTGTAAGACACCTCGCAAGGCTCGTCAGATTCCAGGAACAGCATTTGAGCCACGCCTTCGTTAGCATAGATCTTAGCTGGCAGGTTGGTAGTATTGGAGAACTCCAATGTTACGTGCCCTTCCCACTCCGGCTCAAGCGGCGTGACATTCACAATAATGCCACAGCGGGCATAAGTGCTTTTGCCAAGGCAGATGGTCAATACGTTACGAGGAATACGGAAGTACTCGACGGTACGCGCCAGCGCAAAGGAGTTTGGCGGAATAACGCAAACATCTCCCTTGATATCGACGAAGCTTTTTTCATCGAAATTCTTCGGGTCGACGGTAGCTGAATGGATGTTGGTGAATACTTTGAACTCATCAGCGCAGCGCACATCGTAACCGTAGCTGGACACGCCAAAAGAGATCAGCCGGTCGGCTCCCTCCCCACGCATCTGCCGCTCAACGAACGGCTCGATCATGCCGTGTTCCTGGGCCATGCGGCGAATCCACTTATCTGCTTTGATGCTCATGGCACTGTCCTGTCAGGGGTAAAAACATAACCGCACATCTTACCGGTACGGCGGCACTCATCAAAGACCTAAACCATGAGAAAGCGAAGGACCAACGCTATTCAGTCCCTCGCTCGTCAATGGTATCAGTCGTCCGAAACCGTGATGGTGGGCATGATGGCAGCCTTTTTTCCACTCTGAGAAATGCGTGCGCCAACATGACGCGCCATATCCTGATAAATCATGGCGATCTGGCTGTCTGGATCAGCGATGGCCGTAGGACGTCCTTGGTCCGCCTGCTCGCGAATAGCCATGGATAGCGGCAGAGAGGCTAGAAGATCAACCCCATACTGACTGGCAAGCTTGTTGCCGCCGCCCTCGCCAAACAAATGCTCGGCATGACCACAATTCGAGCAGATGTGCACAGCCATATTCTCGACTACGCCCAACACTGGAATATTGACCTTACGGAACATCTCAACGCCCTTCTTGGCATCAAGAAGGGCCAGATCCTGCGGAGTCGTTACGATGACAGAACCAGCTACAGGAACCTTCTGGGCCAGCGTAAGCTGGATGTCACCCGTGCCTGGCGGCATATCGATGACGAGGTAATCCAGATTATTCCAGGCGGTCTGAGTAATCAGCTGCAGCAGCGCGCCCGACACCATCGGACCACGCCACACCACAGGTGTGCGCTCATCGGTCAGGAAAGCCATGGACATGACTTCGACCCCATGTGCCACCAGCGGAATGAACCACTTCTCATCCTGGATCTTGGGACGTGTACCTTCAGGCAAACCAAACATGATGCCCTGGCTGGGGCCGTAGATGTCGGCATCCAGGATACCTACTCGAGCCCCTTCACGTGCCAGGGCCAGCGCGAGGTTGGCAGAAGTCGTGGACTTGCCGACCCCACCCTTACCAGACGCGACCGCAATAATATTCTTTACGTTTGACATCGCCTCAACCTGAGGCTGAGCCGCATGGGGCTTGATGACACACTGGATCTGGACATCCGCCTGGGTCACACCTGGCAGGTTTTCCAACGAATTCTTGAGCACCTGTGCCATGCCATTCTTGAACAGTCCCGCCGCATAACCCAGTTCGATGCTAACGACGATGTGTCCGCCGTTAAGGGTGACATCGCGCAGGCAACCTGCGGTGACCAGGTCCTGGTTGAGGTAGGGATCGGTGTACTGGCGCAGAGTGGCTTCTACCACTTCGCGGGTAAGTGCGCTCATAACAGCTCCAAACAAGGGTACGGTGTAATCGTAGTCACTATGCTACCGGTCAGGCAGGATAAAACCTACCCGAATACTCAGCTATTGGACCAGGCGTGAAAAAAAACGGTTCGGCCTTTATAGTGTTCAATTATTTTTAGCCTTAATTGACAGTCGAGCCCTATGTCCGAACCCCGGAAGATTCTTGTCACTAGCGCCCTCCCCTATGCCAACGGTTCGATTCACCTTGGCCATATGCTGGAGTACATCCAGACTGACATCTGGGTGCGCTATCAAAAACTGCGCGGCAACCAGTGCATCTATGTCTGTGCCGATGATGCCCATGGCTCCGCCATCATGCTGCGCGCCGAACGTGAAGGCGTTACGCCGCAACAGCTTATTGATGGTGTTCGCACCGAGCACATGGCGGATTTCGCCGATTTTCTTATTGATTTCGACAATTACTATTCGACGCACTCGGAAGAGAACCGTGCGCTGGCAAGCCAGATCTATCTGAAGCTACGGGATGCAGGCCACATTGCTACACGTGCAGTGACCCAGTACTTCGACCCGGATAAGAACATGTTCCTGGCTGACCGCTTCATCAAGGGCACTTGCCCTAAATGCGGCACCGAGGATCAATATGGTGATAACTGCGAAAAGTGTGGCGCTACCTATGAACCAACGGATCTGATCAATCCAAAGTCAGCCATCTCCGGCGCGACACCTGTTCTCAAGGAATCGCAACACTTTTTCTTCAAGCTACCTGACTTCGACGCCATGCTCAAAAGCTGGACGCGCGGCGGCGCCTTACAGGAGTCAGTAGCCAACAAGATTGCCGAATGGCTCGATGCCGGTCTGCAGGAGTGGGACATCAGCCGTGACGCGCCTTACTTCGGCTTCGAAATCCCTGATGCGCCTGGCAAGTATTTTTATGTCTGGCTGGACGCTCCAATTGGCTACATGGCCAGCTTCCAGAACCTGATCACTCATCGTCCGGAACTAGGTCTTGAGTTCGATGCATTCTGGGGCAAGGACTCCACCGCAGAGCTCTATCACTTTATCGGCAAAGATATTGTCAACTTCCATGCCTTATTCTGGCCAGCTATGCTGGAGGGTGCAGGCTACCGCAAGCCTACCGCCGTCAACGTTCATGGTTACGTTACGGTAAATGGGCAGAAAATGTCGAAGTCACGCGGTACATTCGTCAAGGCACGTACTTACCTTGAGCATCTCTCGCCTGAATACCTGCGTTACTACTATGCCGCCAAGCTGGGTCGCGGTGTAGATGACCTGGATCTGAACCTTGAAGATTTTGTCCAGAAAGTCAATTCCGATCTGGTGGGCAAGGTTGTCAATATCGCCAGCCGCTGTGCTGGCTTCATTCACAAGGGTAATAACGGGCTCTTGATCGAGGCCAACCCGGCACCTGAACTCTGGCAGGCATTTCAGGCCGCGGCGCCCAGCATCGCCGAAGCCTATGAAGGTCGCGAATTTGGGCGCGCCATGCGTGAAATCATGGCGCTGGCCGACCAGGCTAACGCCTGGATTGCTGAAAAAGCGCCTTGGGCACTGGCCAAGCAGGAAGGTAAACAGGATGAAGTCCAGGCAATCTGCGCATTGGGCATCAATCTCTTCCGTCAACTGGTCATCTTCCTCAAGCCCGTACTCCCCAAGCTCGCAGAGGCCGCCGAAACGTTCCTGAATATAGCTCCGCTGCACTGGGAAGATCTTTCAACGGCATTGGCGAATCATCAGCTAAACCCATTTGCACCCCTCATGACACGAATCGAATCTGCAAAAGTGACCGAGATGATCGAAGCATCAAAAGAAGACCTGACTGCCAGCACTACAGCGCCTCAGGCCTCCAATAATGGTGAGCTGGCCAAGGAGCCTATTGCAGGAACCATCGACTTCGATGCCTTTTCCGCTGTAGATCTGCGAGTGGCACGTATCGTCAAGGCTGAAGCGGTGGCAGGGGCTGACAAGCTTCTGCAACTCACGCTCGATATTGGCGACGAATTGCGCAATGTGTTCTCTGGAATCAAGAGCGCCTATGACCCCGCTACGCTGGAAGGTCGCCTTACTCTGTACGTTGCCAATCTGGCTCCCCGTAAGATGCGCTTTGGTGTTTCCGAAGGCATGGTGCTGGCAGCCGGTCCTGGTGGGAAAGATATTTTCTTGTTAAGTCCAGACGCGGGTGCCTTGCCAGGGCAGCGAGTGAAGTAATCAAAACGGCCGCTATAAGCGGCCGTTTTCTTACAAGTGGTTGAACAATAACGGCTAAATATTGCAAAGAGACTTGAAAACATAAGCTGTTAGTCGCCTAATAATAAAGCATCTCATTTGCAGGGAAGAGTAATGTTTAATTCCATATTGTCTGGCAAGCGCTGGCTTGGCCTTCTATCAGGCTTTTCTCTGGCTGCCATCATGTCGAGTGGTCTTCATGCTGAGACTATTACTGATATCGCTGGCCGCCAGGTAGAAATTCCTGCCAAGGTTGACCGTATCCTTCTGGGCGAAGGACGGATGCTTTATGCACTGGCTCTACTGGAAGGCGACAAGCCACTCGACCGTATTGTTGGCTGGCAAGGTGAACTCAGTACCGTAGACAAGCAGGGCTACGCGGCCTATCAGGCCAAGTATCCTCAAATCGACAAGATCCCGACTATTGGCAAAACGTCTGAAGCCAGTGTCAACGATGAAAAAGCGATCTCCCTGAAGCCTGATATTGCAATTTTCGGCATTGCTGGTCACGGCCCGGGCGTCAAGAATGAGCTGGTAGAGCAGCTAAAGGCTGCAGGTGTGCCGGTTGTTTTCATTGATTTCCGTCAGCACCCCATGCAAAACACCATTCCCAGTATGCGTGTACTTGGCAAGGCTGTGCATCGAGAAAAGCAGGCTGAAGATTACATTGCGTTCTATCAACGTCATCTGGATCGAATTCAGAAAACCGTCTCAACTACCCCTAGCGACAAACGTCCCAATGTCTTCATCGAAATGCTGGCAGGTATCTGGCCTGGCGCAGCGTGCTGCCATACGGCCGGTAAAGGCAATTTTGGCGAATTTATCGAAGCGGCTGGAGGCAACAACTTGGCCGCTCCCCTGCTGCCTGGCGTAATCGGCGACATCAATGCCGAGACCCTTCTGAGTGTTAACCCTGATATCTACATTGCAAGTGGCACTCGGGACATGAGCTCCACTGACAATGGCCTGAAGTCAGGCACAGGCGTTACAGATGATGCCGCGGCCGCCAGCCTGCAAGGCCTGCTCAAGCGTCAGGAAATCGCGCCGCTCAGAGCTGTTCATGAAGGTCGTACGTACGGCATCTGGCATAATTTCTATAACTCGCCCTACAACATTTTGGCCATCGAGGCATTTGCCAAATGGTTCTACCCGGACGCGTTCAAGGACGTCGACCCCAAGCAAACGCTGGATGAGCTGAATAACCAGTTCCTTCCTGTCGATATCCGTGGCGCCTACTGGACGCAAGCCAAGAGTAATCCATGAACGCCAAGCAATCGATTGAGCATCCTGCCCTGGATGCCTCTCTCTCTAACGATTACCGCTCGCTCCTGAGTAAGCGACTCCTTATTCTGGCGATCTTCGTAATCGCGATTGGTTGTTCGTTATTACTGGACTTCACGCTCGGGCCGGCCGGCCTGAGCGTTAGTGATCTCTGGCAAACCCTGGTGCATCGCGAATCGGTCAGTCCTAGTCAGGCGGTTATTGTCTGGAATATTCGTCTCCCGCAAGCGCTCATGGCCGTTTGTGTCGGCGCAGCGTTAGGCCTTGCCGGCGCCGAAATGCAGACAATACTGAATAACCCTCTGGCCAGCCCTTTCACGCTAGGGCTTTCACACGCCGCCGCGTTCGGAGCGGCCCTGGCCATTGTGTTGAATCTGGGCATTCCGGGTGTACCCAGCGAGTGGCTTATCTCGATCAACGCCTTTGTGTTTGTTCTGGCAGCAACCCTTCTACTCGACGTTGTCGCACGGCTTCGTCAAGCCACAACCAGCGCCATTGTGCTGTTCGGTATTGCCTTGGGCTTTACCTTTCAGGCACTAGTATCGCTGGTTCAATTTGTTGCCAGTGAGGATACGCTTTCAGGACTGGTCTTCTGGACCATGGGAAGCCTTGCCCGAGCCACCTGGCTCAAGCTCGGCATTCTGGCGCTGGCACTTGCCATCGCACTTCCCTTGTCGCTTCGTCGGGCATGGCAGCTGACAGCGTTACGACTCGGTGAGGATCGTGCAGCCAGCTTTGGAATCAATGTCAAGCGCTTAAGGCTAGGCACCCTGCTGAGAGTTAGTATTCTCACCGCCCTGGCTGTGGCGTTTGTAGGCACCATCGGCTTCATTGGCTTGGTAGGCCCGCACATTTCTCGCCTGATCTTTGGCGAAGATCACCGGTTCTATCTACCTGCCAGCGCCTTGGCCGGTGCGTTGATTCTTTCACTTGCATCTGTTGCATCCAAGAACCTGCTCCCCGGCGTGCTGATACCGGTTGGAATCGTAACGGCTCTTGTGGGTATACCCTTTTTCCTCACGGTTGTCCTGCGTAACAAGGGAGGCCTGTAATGCACGCGTTATCTATGCAGGGGCTGAATGTTGGCTATGGCAAAAAAACGATCATTCAGGACCTTACCCTTGAAGGCATTACGCATGGCAAGGTAACCGCCTTGCTCGGTCCCAACGGAAGCGGTAAGTCAACTTTACTCAAGGCCATCGCTGGCCTGACGCCGGCCAAAGGCACCATCACACTGGACGAAGAGGCGCTTACCAGTCTGAGCTTTGCCAAACGCGCGGAGAAAGTGGTCTATCTTCCCCAGACATTGCCTGCCAGCGTCCATCTGCGTGTTTTCGAGTCGCTTCTGGTTGCACGCCGTGCCTCTGGGCAGCCGCATGCCAAAGACACTGAGGACGCGCTTACCCTGCTTAGGCGCCTTGAGATCGAACACCTGGGCATGCACTACCTTGACCAGCTCTCTGGTGGACAAAAACAGCTGGTAGGTCTGGCACAGGCCCTGATCCGCAGACCGACACTGCTTTTACTTGATGAGCCCCTGAGCGCACTCGATCTGAACTTCCAGTTTCATGTGATGGACGTGATAGCCCAGGAAACACGTCAGCGCGATATGGTTACCCTTATCGTGTTGCACGATATCAACATCGCCTTGAGACAAACCGACCATATTGTCATGCTCAAGAATGGACGCCTGGCGGCTCATGGCACTCCGCAGAGCGTGATCGATGCGGATAGTCTGGCAGAAGTTTATGGAGTTCGCGCACGGATTGAGTCTTGCTCCAAAGGGCGACCGCAAGTCCTGATCGATGGCCTCCATAGCGCCTCGTTGATCTAGCAGCCTGCCGCTGGCCAGCGGCAGGTGTTCATTCGCGGCCATATCCCGGATAATACGCCCCTGTCTGGCTATCCGCTTTATCTGCTGACCATGCTTGAATTTGTTTTTGGCGCCATGCGCACGTCACTGGATGTATGTGCATGAGCCTGATACATGCAGTCGACGCGCTTTTACCGCAAACCCAGTGCGGTAAATGTGGCCATCCTGGCTGTCTCCCTTATGCCACTTCCATTGCGGCGGGCGAAGCCATTAACAAATGTCCTCCCGGTGGGGATGAAACCATTCATGATCTGGCCGTGCTGCTGGGCGTCGAGGCCACGCCTCTGGACTCACCCTACCCGCCCACACCTGCTCAGGTAGCGTTCATTCGTGAGGCAGAATGCATTGGCTGTACCAAATGCTTAAAGGCTTGCCCGGTGGATGCCATCGTAGGCGCAGCAAAGCTGATGCACACGGTCATAGCGGCTGAATGTACCGGATGTGAACTGTGCATTGCGCCTTGCCCTGTCGACTGTATCGATCTGAACCCGCTACCTGTACAACCTTCTCACGAACAGCAACGGCAGCAAGCGGCTCATTACCGCTTACGCTATGACGCACACAACGCACGTCTGGCGCGTGAAGAGCAGCGTAAACAGGCCGAGCGAGATGCACGTCTGGCACGCTCTCAATTGTCGACAGAGGCGGTTCAAACTGCCACGTCAGTCGATCCTGTCCAGGCAGCAATATCGCGCATCAAAGCTCAGAAAGATCCATCCACTGATGCGGACGTAATACTTAAAAAACTCAAGATCAACGCCTCTACAGCCCAAATGGCGCTCAAGAAAGCTGAAAAGCAGCTGGCTCAGCGTGCCACACAACAATTGGAAGATCAGGTTAAATGGCTCAAGCAGGCCGCTGAAGCCGCTCAGCAAGCGCTGGATGAAGCGCTGAGTGGTAGCCGCCCTTCAAGCCAAGCCCAACCGATTGTTGTTTCTGCTGAAATAAAGCGAGCCAAAATCAATGCTGCCATGGCACGAGCGCAACTCAGTAAAGCTGAGAAAGCATTCGGGCAACAGCCAACCCCGGAACAGCAAGAGCAGCTGAGCATGCTTCACGGTTCAGCTGCCGCTGCTGCACAAGCCCTAGCAAATCTTGAAGATCAGACACCGTCCAAGACACCGGACGCATTGAAACAGGCAAAGTTGGGTCTAGTAAGTGCCCGTGCCGCGTTTCTCTCAGCAGAGCGTAACGGTGCGCCTCAAGAGGAGCTTTCGCAACTACGCCAAATGCTTCATCAGGCTGAGAACGCTTTGGACATGGCTGAAAAGGCTTCAGACAGACCTCTGCCGGAGCATACTCGGATACAGAAAAGCCTTGTCGACTCTCTAACGCGGACCCTTAAGACGCAGATTGCTTATGCCAAGGCAGAAGTAAAACGCCTTGAACGCGACAGGGACACTTCCGAGAATGTCTTGTTGGAAGTGCGTGGCCGATTGACCGAGCTTGAAAATAAACTGTCAGAGCATTTGGCATCGTAATGATACGTTAGCCCTTATACCGTGAAAGCCGAGCCACTATTCCCATGAATGCCGCCAAGCGCCTGGAAATCTTTCGTCGTCTCCACGAGGACAACCCTGATCCCAAGACCGAGCTGTCCTACACGACGCCTTTCGAATTACTGATTGCCGTAATGCTATCGGCACAAGCCACCGATAAAGGGGTCAACAAGGCAACCGCAAAGTTGTTCCCAGTGGCCAACACTCCGGAAACCCTGTATGCCCTTGGTGTGGATGGGCTTTCTGCATACATCAATACGATCAATTTCTATAACACAAAAGCCAAGAACGTTATCGAGACCTGCCGTATTTTGATCGAGCAGTACAACGATGAAGTTCCACAGACACGTGAGGCACTGGAAGCCCTTCCTGGCGTAGGTCGTAAAACTGCAAATGTCATTTTAAACACAGCGTTTCGGCAGTTTGCGATGGCCGTTGATACGCATATTTTCCGTGTCAGCAACCGGACCAATCTTGCTCCAGGAAAAAATGTGGTTGAGGTGGAGCAAAAGCTTCTCAAGGTGGTTCCGAAGGAATATCTGCTGGATGCACACCACTGGTTGATTCTGCATGGGCGCTACGTGTGTCAGGCGCGAAAACCCCGCTGTGGGAGCTGTCGCATTGAGGACCTGTGCGAATACAAAGCCAAGACATCGGATAATTGATAAGTACCGTAACTTTCAAGCTGATCGATTAAAAAAATCTTTTTTACGACTCATCACTTTGTCGCTATAAGGTGCGCCAAAAGGGCTGTGTAGTCCTCTCAAACTGCACCCGCTCCTTGACCACCTCATGCTAGGAGTTTTCTCATGGCGAGCGAGAAAAGTGATATCGAACTTGATGATGACTTCGTAGAAACCGAGGGTGACGTTGAGGCTGCTGATGTGCCTGTCAGCAAAACCAACCTTACCAAGCGCCGCTTGATAGACAATATGCTTGAAGAGCGTCGCTTGAAGCGTCAGATCTCGGAATACGATTTCGATCTGTAAATAAAAAAAGCCCGGTTGGGCTTTTTTTATTAGCGCTTAAGAGCGAGAGCCCCTCCAGACGGAAGGGCTGCCCAGGTATTGATCCGGGGCAAGATCACTCAAAACAATTTGCGTCCGCTATTAGCGGCGATACGCATACGCAGTGCATTGAGCTTGATGAAACCTGCTGCATCAGCCTGGTTGTAAGCACCACCGTCTTCTTCAAACGTAGCGATATTCGCATCGAACAGGGAATCGTCAGATTTACGACCAACGACAATTACGTTGCCTTTATACAACTTCAGACGTACGACCCCGTTTACGTTGGACTGAGAAGCATCGATCATCTGCTGCAGCATCAGGCGTTCGGGACTCCACCAATAGCCGGTATAGATCAGGCTCGCATAGCGAGGCATGAGCTCATCCTTGAGGTGGGCGACTTCACGATCCAGGGTAATGGACTCGATAGCTCGGTGGGCCTTGAGCATAATGGTGCCGCCAGGCGTTTCATAGCAGCCACGCGACTTCATTCCCACGTAACGGTTCTCAACGATATCCAGACGGCCAATACCGTTTTCGCCACCGATGCGATTGAGCTCAGCCAGCACATGGGCAGGCGTCACGTCCTTGCCATCGATAGCCACGATATCACCAGCACGGTAAGTCAATTCGATATACGTCGGCTGATCCGGAGCAGCCTCTGGCGACTTGGTCCAGCGCCACATGTCCTCCTCATGCTCAGTCCATGTGTCTTCCAGCACACCACCTTCATAAGAGATGTGTAGGAGGTTAGCATCCATGGAATAAGGCGATTTTTTCTTGCCGTGACGCTCGATCGGGATATTGTGCTTTTCTGCATAATCCATGAGCTTTTCGCGGGACAACAAATCCCACTCACGCCAGGGTGCAATAACCTTTACGCCAGGCTTGAGCGCATAGGCTCCCAGTTCGAAGCGTACCTGATCATTGCCCTTGCCGGTTGCACCGTGGGAGATGGCATCAGCGCCCGTTTCGTTGGCAATTTCGATCAATCGCTTGGCGATAAGCGGACGAGCAATGGAAGTACCTAGCAGGTATTCGCCTTCGTATACCGTATTCGCCCGGAACATCGGATAAACGAAATCACGAACGAATTCTTCACGCAGGTCTTCGATGAAGATTTCCTTGACGCCTAAAGCCTTGGCTTTAGCGCGAGCGGGCTCCACTTCTTCCCCTTGGCCAAGGTCCGCTGTAAATGTTACGACTTCACAGTTATAGGTATCCTGCAGCCACTTGAGGATCACCGAAGTATCCAGGCCGCCCGAATACGCCAGGACTACCTTCTTGACGTCCGTCATGCCACTCGCTCCCACGCATTGCTTAGAAAGAAGATGATTCTACTTGCCAAGCGGAGCTATTTATAGAGGCGCGACACAAGAAGTTGCCTAGGCGACACCCGGTACGCTATTAACTGCTTGGCTTACCACCTTGCGAAGCTGTAGCTGGAACGGCCGCCGGCGCGTCGGCTGGCGCTGCCGTAGAAGACTCTGGCTTGGAGTCAGAGGCTACAGGCTCACGGGTAAACACCATCGACACCCTTCTGTTCTTGGCTCGATTTGCCTTGCTGTTATTGGCGACCAAAGGATACTGCTCTCCAAAAAAGCGAATTTCCATTTGCTCCTCAGGAACGCCGCTGGCTTTCAGGTACTGCATGACAGCCATTGCACGCAGCCGCGATTCCTGGCGGTTATCGAGTCGATTACCGGAATTATCGGTAAAGCCAGAAATCACTACATGATTTACAGTGGGATCGGCTTTGAGATACTGAAGAATGATGTCCAGCTTGTTACGTGCCACTTCATCCAGATCACTTCCCCCCTTGGGAAAGCCAACCAGGGAGTGACGAATTTGATCAAAGTTGACTGGCAGAAGCTTGGCAGCACACAGCTGGAAATCCTGATACGCCGACTCAAACCTCGCGGGTAAAATACGAACCTCAAGCGGGTCGCCATTACGGCTACGCGATTTGATCAATGGACTGCGACCTTCCATCAATCCGGTCAGCAGGCGCCGCCCCTGACTCTCGCTCGTATTGAGCGGAGTATTGCCACTTTGAATTCTGATTGAACCCAGCGACTCATCACCTCGTCCCGGCTGCCATGGCGTAGCGGCAGCCAGCAGCGTCGCAGAGCCTTGGGAAAGCCAGTTTTCAGATGTTTTGAGCCTGAAGGTAGGTTGCTCTCCGGCACGACGAACAAACTCACCCGTACCAAAGCGGGGAACATCCTGAGAAAGCCGGCATTCAAACTGATCGCCCTCCACTTTCCATCCCGCTTTTTCAATGCGGTCCTGGAATGTGATGCCCATTGCCGGCAGGCTGGCCAGGAGCGGTAGAAGGGTCAAGTAACGAAGGCGCACGGGGAGGCTCCGAATCCAATAGAAGAATCTTACCCTTGTGATATCGGTTCATTACCCAGAAAACTTGAATACAATCAGCACTTGGATAGTACGCCAACGCTACGCAGGCGGCATTGCTTTAGAACAACTCTGCCTGTTTCACCCAATGGATCAGCTATTCTGAAATACTTCTAGGCTGGGCGGCGTGCCCGAGTCCGCCTTTTCCGGTAGCATTCTCTCCACATTTGTTCGCCTGGAAATCAGCATGTCCGACCGGATAACGCTTCGCCGTCCCGATGACTGGCATATACACCTCCGTGATGGTGCGGCCTTGAGCCAAACCGTAGCCGATGTTGCTCGCACCTTTGCCCGTGCCATCATCATGCCCAACCTGGTACCACCTGTACGCAATGCGGAACAAGCCGCGGCTTATCGCGAGCGTATTCTGGCTGCCCGCCCCGCCGCCAACCGCTTCGAACCGCTGATGGTACTGTACCTGACTGAGCGCACCACACCAGACGAAATCCGTGCTGCCAAGGCGAGCGGCTTCGTACATGCCGTCAAGCTCTACCCTGCTGGCGCCACAACAAATTCCGACTCAGGGGTCACCTCGCTGGACAATATCTTTCCGGTATTGGAAACGATGGCCGAGGTAGGACTGCCGCTGCTGGTACATGGCGAAGTTACACGCTCAGAAGTCGACATTTTCGACCGTGAAAAGCGCTTTATCGACGAGCAGCTTAGCGTCATAGTTAGACGCTTCCCCGCGCTTCGGGTCGTGCTTGAACACATCACGACAGGCGATGCAGCAAAATTTGTACGTGATGCGTCGGCAAACGTAGCCGCCACCATCACCGCTCATCATCTGCTCTATAATCGTAATCACATGCTGGTTGGCGGCATCCGCCCGCACTTTTTTTGTCTACCTATCCTCAAACGCAACACGCATCAGGAAGCGCTACTGGATGCCGCTGTCAGCGGAAGTCCAAAGTTCTTTCTGGGTACGGACTCAGCACCACACCCCAAACACGCCAAGGAGTCTGCATGCGGCTGCGCTGGCTGCTATACCGCCTATGCAGCACTTGAACTGTATGCCGAAGCCTTCGAAGGCCGCGACGCGCTGGATAAATTAGAGGGCTTCGCCAGCCTGTTTGGCGCCGACTTTTATGGCCTTCCGCATAATACCGATACCGTAACGCTGGTGCGTGAAGAGTGGAAAGCACCTAGCTCCCTGCCTTTTGGCGATTTTGAAGTTGTGCCGCTGCGTGCCGGAGAAACGTTGCGTTGGCGTCTGGAGACCTCTGCATGAGTGATGATGAAGAACTGTTCGCGGAAGAAATGGAAAACACCGCGCCAATGTCCGACTCGCGTATTCCAATGGCCCGACGCTTTCGTGGCTATTTACCTGTAATCGTGGACGTGGAAACCGGTGGCTTCAATGCGTCCACCGATGCGCTATTGGAAATAGCCGCTACTATCATTGGGATGGATGAGAAAGGTTTTCTCTTCCCTGAGCACACCCATTTCTTTCGGGTCGAGCCGTTCGAAGGGGCCAATGTAGAACCTGCCGCGCTCGAGTTTACTGGCATCAAGCTTGATCACCCGCTGAGAATGGCCGTCAAGGAAGAACATGCCCTTACGGAAATCTTCCGTGGGGTGCGGAAATCTTTGAAAGCCAACGGTTGCAAGCGAGCCATTTTGGTAGGTCATAACAGTAGCTTTGATCTTGCGTTTCTCAACGCTGCGGTCTTGCGCTGTGGTATCAAACGAAACCCCTTTCACCCCTTCTCAAGCTTTGACACGGCTACATTAGCCGGACTGGCTTATGGGCAAACGGTACTAGCCAAAGCCTGCCAAAGCGCTGGAATCGAGTTTGATAATCGGGAAGCGCACTCTGCCCGTTATGACACGGAAAAAACGGCCGATCTGTTCTGCGGTATCGTCAATCGCTGGCGTGAGCTGGGCGGCTGGATGGACCCTGAATAAACCTTTTGCCGAGCGGCCATCGTGCCGCTCGGCAGGTTAATAACATTCCCTCCTATAACGCTTTGACAATCATTCTCACTACGATTAGTCTGCCGATATCTCTTTTCAGCCATAGACGAATCGCCATGTACGTATGTTTGTGCCGAGGTGTCACCGATAAGCAAATCCGTGAAGCTATCTACGAAGGATGCTGCAGCTATCGGGAAGTAAGGGAATGCACAGGAGTAGGTACTCAATGCGGTAAATGTGCCTGCCTGGCTAAAACGGTTGTCAGAGAAACCCTTGGCGAGCTTCAGGCGGCTCAAAGTCTGGCCTACCCGGTCGGATTATCCCAAGCCTGATAAACAGATTTTTAAGAGCCGGGCAGTTGGCCCGGTTTTTTTATGTCTAAAAATCAGTAGGTTATGAATCAGTTGCGAAAGCGTGTTATTCACAGATGTTTTTCATAATCAATTCAATAACTTACGTTTGACAAGCCCTCGCTTCGCGCCCAGACTTGTATTACATAATCCTTGGGCGGAGCCGTCATGAAAGGCGACATTAAAGTCATTCAGCATCTCAACAAGATACTTGGAAACGAGCTTGTTGCCATCAATCAGTACTTCCTCCATTCGCGCATGTATAACGACTGGGGCCTGAAAAAACTTGGCCACCATGAATACCATGAGTCAATCGACGAGATGAAGCATGCGGATCGTCTGATTGAGCGAATCCTGTTTCTTGAAGGCCTTCCAAACCTTCAGGATCTTGGCAAGTTGATGATTGGTGAAAATACCAAGGAAATGCTTGAGTGTGACCTTCGCCTGGAAATCGCAGCGGTTGCCGACCTACGAGATGCAATTGTGTACTGCGAAAGTGTTCGAGACTATGTAAGTCGCGACATGCTCAAGGACATCCTGGAGTCCGAAGAGGAGCATATCGATTGGCTCGAAACTCAGTTGGGGCTGATCGACAAGGTAGGGATTGAGAACTACCTGCAATCCAATATGCATGACGACGATTAAATCTTACAGGTCATAAAAAGCCCGCCTATTGGCGGGCTTTTCTTAGACCAGGCACTGCTGCGGGTCTTCGCATACTAGCGCGACATGACCTCGTCAAACAGATTATGCATAGCCAGGAAGGCGCGTTTGGCAACAACCGGATTGTATTGCTGCTTGCCTGGATTATTGGCTTCCGGATCAGTAAAGGAATGGACAGCATTACCGTAACTGATAACTTGCCAATCGACATTGGCTGCGGTCATTTCTGCCTCGAAAGCAGAAATCTGTTCGCTAGGCACTAACGGATCAGCAGCCCCGTGCAGCACTAGAACGGGTGCTTTGATATTACGGGCATCTTCAGGATTTGGCGTATCCAGATTGGCATGGAAAGTGACAACAGCAGCCAATTCTGCACCTTCACGCGCCAACTCAAGCGCAGCACAGCCACCAAAGCAAAAGCCAATGGCAGCAATGTGTTTCGTGTCTATTGCAACAGTGCCCGCTTGAGCAACAAGCGCCTGATAAGCAGACTGCAGGCGCTTGCGTAGTAAAGCCCTATCATTACGAATCGGCATCATGGCTGCCAGCGCCTCATCTGCATTAGCAGGACGCACTTTCTGACCATAAAAATCCACGATGAAATAAACCAGCCCATCTTCGCTGGCAAGGCGCTTGGCTAAATCAATAGCATCTTGCGATACGCCCATCCAGTTAGGCGAAAGCAGAACTGCTGGCCGCGTCTGGGGCTGATCAGCATCGTAGACCAGCTGCCCTTCGAACGGCTGTCCATCGATCTCATACTGGATTGCCTTAACCGTCATTTCGGCCATGGGTTACCTCTTCGTCGTTGGGTGTTAAAAGAAAGCCCGCCAGAAGCGGGCTTTATCAGCGCATCAGGCAGAAAGTTCTACCAGAAGCTTATTGAGACGGCGCACGTACGCAGCCGGATCCTTGAGACTATCACCTGCAGCGAGAGCTGCCTGATCGAACAAGACATGAGCTAAATCTACGAAGCGGTCTTCATCCTGCTCCATGTCCAGCTTTTCAATCAAAGGATGCTGTGGATTGATTTCAAAAATCGGCTTGGATTCAGGGGCCTTCTGGCCGCTCGCCTCAAGGATGCGACGCATCTGCAGACCCAGGTCCTGTTCGCCGATTGCCAGAATAGCCGGTGAGTCTGTCAGGCGATGAGAAACCCGCACTTCGCTGACCTCGTTATCCAGTGCCTTCTTGATGCGACCAACAAGATCTTCTTTGGCCTTGGCTATTTCTTCCTGAGCCTTCTTGTCTTCTTCGGAATCAAGCTTGCCCAAGTCCAGATCGCCACGAGCAACATCAACGAACGACTTACCATCGAACTCCGTCAGGTAGCTCATCAGCCACTCATCGATGCGATCCGTTAGCAGAAGGACTTCGATACCCTTCTTACGGAAAACTTCCAGGTGTGGACTGCTCTTCACCTGATTGTAGCTTTCGCCTGTCAGGTAGTAGATCTTGTCTTGCCCTTCCTTCATGCGACCAATGTAGTCAGCGAGCGCAACGTCCTGTTCACCCGCATCTCCATGAGTCGATGCAAAACGCAGCAAGCCGGCAATCTTTTCACGATTGGCAAAGTCCTCCGCCGGCCCTTCTTTCAGAACCTGTCCAAAAGCATTCCAGAACTGCTTGTATTGCTCCGGCTCGTTTTTGGCCAGCTTTTCCAACATATCCAGGACCCGCTTGGTCAACGCCGACTTCATGGAGTCGATGACCGGATCCTTCTGAAGAATCTCACGAGAGACGTTAAGCGAGAGATCGTTGGAATCCACCACACCCTTGATGAAGCGCAGGTAAAGGGGCAGGAACTCGTCAGCCTGATCCATAATGAATACACGCTGCACATAAAGCTTCAATCCACGCGGCGCTTCACGCTGGTACAGATCAAAGGGCGCGCGTGCAGGTACATAAAGCAGCGAGGTGTATTCAAGTTTGCCCTCTACCTTATTGTGACTCCAGGTCAGAGGGTTCTCGAAATCATGGGAGACGTGCTTGTAAAACTCCTGGTATTCCTCATCCTTGACTTCAGTACGCGGCCGTGTCCACAACGCGCTGGCCCGATTGACCGTTTCCCACTCCTGCTCTGAGGGTGCGTCCTCTCCGTGATGCTCTTTTGGCAACTCGATCGGCAGTGCAATGTGATCAGAATACTTCTTGATGATATTACGCAGACGCCAGCCGTCAGCGAACTCTTCTTCGCCTGTTTTCAGATGCAGAACGATGCGAGTACCACGCTCAGGTTTTTCGATGGTTTCAACATCGAACTCGCCTTCGCCTTTCGAACTCCAGTGAACCCCTTCCGCAGCAGGCTGTCCAGCACGGCGTGTAAAGACATCCACTTTGTCCGCTATGATAAAGGCACTATAAAAACCGACCCCAAACTGGCCGATCAAGTGGGAGTCCTTGCGCTGGTCGCCCGACAGGTTCTTAAGGAAATCAGCGGTGCCTGATTTGGCAATAGTTCCCAGATGTGTAACGACATCCTCACGGCTCATGCCGATGCCGTTGTCCTCTATCGTGACAGTGCGTGCATCCTTGTCGTAGCTGATACGGATCTTGAGCGCGTCGCCGCCCTCAAGCAGCTCCGGCTTGGCCAGGGCCTCAAAGCGGAGCTTGTCCGCCGCATCGGATGCGTTGGAAACCAACTCCCGAAGAAAAATTTCCTTGTTGGAATACAGAGAATGAATCATGAGATGAAGCAGCTGCTTCACTTCAGTCTGAAAACCTAATGTTTCTTTCTGAGTCTCCACACTCATGGTTACGAACTCCACAGATGACGGTTGAGCCGCGATAGCGGTGATGGACGCAAAATGGGGGCAAGTCCTTATTTTTCAACCCAAAACGGATTGCAGGTCTCATATCCGGGCCATTTAATCAAATGTCAGGAACTACCTGGCCATGATTGCTGCCAATAGGTCTGGCAGCCGTACCTGTTAGGCTCGCATACCGCCATAGACGCAAAGAAGGTCTACGCGGAACTTCGCTGTATACGTATGCTCGAAGTGCTGCCGTGAATTAAACAAGGAGAAGACCATGCAAAAACCTTTCGCTTACGCCCTGCTGCTTGCTGCAGCCCTTGGCTTAGCTGCCTGTGACAAGCCTTCCGAAGAAAAGGCACAAGACGCACAGCAATCCGAGCAGAAAGCTCAAGAACACATGAATGAAGCAGCCAAGGAAAGCAATCAGGCTGCTCAAGAGCGTACTGAGGCCGCCCAAGAGCAAGCTAAAGAAGCTCAGGATACCGGCACCAATACTTCTCCTCAGGGAAATCCGGATCAGCCTCTGCAAGGCGGTGATCCGAACACCAAGCAGCAGTAAGCTTGTAATAAAAAAGCCCGCAATAGCGGGCTTTTTTATTACCGGGAAAAAGCTCTTATGAAGCTCGCACGGCCTGTGGCTGGCCTTGCTGTCTATCCCAGAGCGTAGCCAATACACCCACTACAACCGATGGAATGAGCCACGCCAGCCCTTGATCTACCAGCGGAAGCTTGGCTTCCAGCCATGTAATCCAGCTGACATCAAAACCTGCCGCCTTTATGCCATCTACAATGCCGAACAGAAACGCAACCAGCATGACAGGGGCTACAACGCGCGAGGATGAATGCCACAGTCTGGAGCAGAAGCTAAGCACAACCAAGACAATGCACGGTGGATAAATAGCCGTCAGCACGGGTACGGATATTTGAATCAGATGAGTCAAACCCAGATTCGAAACGAGTAGAGAAAAAAGTGCCAGTGCAACAACCAGAACTTTGTAAGGCAGATGCAGGGCTTCACTAAAGTATTCTGCACAGGCGCAGGTCAATCCAACCGCAGTGACCAGACAGGCAAGCGAAATCAGACAGGCAAGGAAAATACTGCCAGGTTCACCAAACGTATGCTGTACATAGGCATGAAGCACCTCTGCCCCATTAGTGGCCGCTGGCACCAATGAATGGCTAGTAGAGCCCAGCTGGAACAGGCTGATGTAAACCAGAGCCAACCCAACACCTGCAATCAGTCCTGCAATAACAGCGTAGCGCGTAATCAGTGTTGCTGATTCTATGCCACGCGCCTTGATCGCATTTACAATGACGATGCCAAACACCAGAGCGCCCAACGTATCCATGGTCAGATAACCATTAATGAAACCTTGGGAAAACGCCTGTGCCTGATAAGCTTTGACGGACTCGCCCGTCCCGCCGGCAGGCCATAGGAATGCCGCCGCCCCCAGAATGGCAAGCGCCAGGATTTTCAACGGCGCCAGGAAACGGCCCACCGTATCCAACAACCGACCTGGATAAAGCGATACCAGCAATACAACACAGAAATAGACAAGGCTGTAGAGAAACAGCGGTAGCGCCCCACCACCTGTAAGGGGCGCAAGCCCAACCTCGAATGAGACAGTTGCAGTACGTGGGGTGGCAAACAGCGGACCGACTGATAAATAGCAGACCGCTGCCAACAGGCCACCGGCTACCCGTCCGATTGGTGAGCTCAGCGCATTCATGGCGCCGCCTACACGAGCTAAGGCAACCACTGTTAGTACAGGCAAGCCTACCGCTGTAATAAGGAAGCCAATAGCCGCAGCCCAAACGTGTGGACCGGCTTGCAAGCCTACAATCGGAGGGAAAATGATGTTACCCGCGCCTACAAAGAGAGCGAAGGTCATAAAGCCAAGCGCCAGGATATCCTGGCCTTTCAGAGATTTCATTTAAGGGAATACCGGATTCAGACAGATTGATCGCGAAGGGTTCCCGTTGCTTATTAGGAACGACGCCCGCTTGGCTAAAGCGGACCACTAATGGCTACCCTACTCTTTTGGAGACGGTGGCTGTGAAGGGTGCACATCCTAACGAAATCTGCAGACAAAGGCAGCAAAAACGTCTTACACCCCGATTAAACGGGCCGAAATCAGGCCCTCTGTAGCAGTATTGTCGATCGATCAGCGATTTACAGAACTAAAAATTTATCAGCCCTATAAAAACAAAGGCCACCTTAAAGGTGGCCTTTGCATCAAGGTAAGGCTTACGCCTTCTTGACTTCCCAACCAGTCAGCTCGGCCAGGGCCTTGCCGATATCAGCCAGGGAACGTACGGTCTTGACGCCTGCGTCTTGCAGCGCAGCGAACTTCTCGTCAGCAGTACCTTTGCCGCCAGAGATGATTGCGCCCGCATGACCCATACGCTTGCCAGGAGGTGCAGTAACACCGGCAATGTAGGACACAACAGGCTTGGTCACATTGGCCTTGATGAAGGCTGCAGCCTCTTCTTCGGCAGAACCACCGATCTCACCGATCATGACGATCGCTTCGGTCTGGGGATCTTCCTGGAACAGCTTCAGAATATCGATGAAGTTGGAACCCGGAATCGGGTCACCGCCAATACCCACACATGTGGATTGGCCGAAACCTGCGTCAGTGGTTTGCTTGACCGCTTCGTACGTCAGCGTACCGGAACGGGAAACAATGCCGACCTTACCTGGCAAATGAATGTGACCAGGCATGATGCCGATCTTGCATTCGCCGGGTGTGATTACGCCTGGGCAGTTTGGACCAATCAGGCGTACGCCCAATTCATCGCACTTGACCTTGGCATCCAGCATATCCAGCGTAGGAATGCCTTCGGTGATGCAAACGATCAGCTTGATACCACCAAACGCGGCTTCAAGAATGGAGTCCTTACAGAAAGGAGCCGGAACATAGATGACCGAAGCCTCGGCGCCGGTCGCTTCTACTGCTTCCTTAACCGTATTGAATACGGGCAGACCCAGGTGAGTAGTACCACCCTTGCCTGGCGTTACACCGCCAACCATCTTGGTGCCGTAGGCGATAGCTTGCTCGGAGTGGAAAGTACCTTGGCTACCGGTAAAGCCCTGGCAGATAACTTTGGTGTCTTTATTAATCAGGACGCTCATTACTTACCCTCCGCGGCCTTGACGACCTGCTGGGCAGCGTCGGTCAGGCTAGTTGCCGCGATGATGTTCAGACCGCTTTCGGCCAGGACCTTGGCACCCAACTCAGCGTTGTTGCCTTCCAGGCGCACAACGACGGGAACCTTCACGCCGACTTCTTTCACTGCGCCGATGATGCCTTCAGCAATCATGTCGCAACGAACAATACCGCCGAAGATATTAACCAGTACGGCTTTAACATTGCTGTCGGACAGAATGATCTTGAACGCTTCGGTTACGCGCTCTTTGGTCGCGCCACCGCCTACGTCCAGGAAGTTGGCCGGCTTGCCGCCATGCAGGTTAACGATGTCCATGGTACCCATGGCCAGACCTGCACCATTAACCATGCAGCCAATGTTACCTTCAAGTGCAACGTAGTTCAGTTCCCACTTCTGCGCATGGGCTTCACGAGCATCATCCTGGGATGGATCATGCATTGCACGCAGCTTGGGCTGACGATACATGGCGTTGCTGTCGATATTGATCTTGGCATCCAGGCAGTGAAGGTCGCCATCTTTCTTGATGACCAGCGGGTTCACTTCCAGCAGCGCCAGGTCATAATCCTGGAACAACTTAGCCAGACCAACAAAAATTTGGGTGAACTGCTTGATCTGGTTACCAGTCAGGCCTAGCTGAAAGGCCAGCTCACGGCCTTGATAAGGCTGAGCACCTACCAGAGGATCAACGGTTGCCTTCAGAATTTTCTCAGGCGTGTCGTGCGCAACTTTTTCGATGTCCACGCCACCTTCGGTGGAGGCCATGAAAACGATACGGCGGCTGGAGCGGTCAACGACCGCACCGAGGTACAGTTCCTTGTCGATGTCCGTGCAGGACTCAACCAGGATCTTGCTAACCGGCTGACCATTAGCATCAGTCTGGTAGGTCACCAGATTTTTGCCTAGCCAGTTTTGAGCAAACGCCTTGGCGTCTTCACTGCTCTTGACCAGCTTCACACCGCCGGCTTTACCACGGCCACCCGCATGAACTTGTGCTTTAACGACCCACTCGCTGCCGCCGATTTTGTCGCAGGCTTCCGCCGCTTCTTCCGGGGTGTCTACAGCGAAGCCCTTGGATACAGGCAGGCCGTACTCAGCGAACAGCTGCTTACCCTGATACTCGTGGAGATTCATGCTTATCTACCGTCTTCGTTAGGTATTGCGCATTTTCGGCGCTGCGCTCACTGGCGCCGCGCCACCTGTAACTGCCCTCTGGCAGTCCGGTGAGCGTTCCTGCGGCCCTCCCCTGGAGTAGCGGCGGGCTGCTCACCGTTGGTCTACCGTCTTAACGCTTCTTGCGGTTGGCAATATGAATGGCATGGCCATTCACTGCCAGGGCCGCTTCATGCAGCGCTTCAGACAGTGTTGGGTGCGAGAACACCATCATGCCCAGGTCTTCGGCACTGGTGCCGAATTCCATGGCGATGGCGCCTTGCTGAACCAGATCCGCTGCACTTGGGCCAATAATATGAACACCTAGAACGCGATCGGTCTTGGCGTCGGCAATTACCTTGACCAGGCCAGCCGTATCGTTGGCCGCCATGGCTCGGCCACTTGCAGCAAACGGGAAGGTGCCGACATTCACTTCAACGCCTTCAGCCTTCAAAGCCTGCTCGGTTTTGCCGACCCATGCCATTTCCGGATGGGTATAGATAACCGAAGGAATCAGATCATAGTTCATCTGAGCCTTGTGACCTGCGATACGCTCGGCCACCATGACACCTTCTTCGGAAGCTTTGTGAGCCAGCATCAGGCCGCGTACACAGTCACCGATTGCGTAAACGCCGGGTACGCTGGTAGCGCAATAGTCATCAACATAGATGTATCCGCGCTCATCGCTCTCCACGCCGCAATCAGAAGCCAGCAGATCGGTCGTCACGGGACGACGGCCTACGGCTACGATCAGCTTGTCGAACGTCTGCTTCTGCTCACCGGTAGAGTCGGTAAAGGTCACGGTCACTTCGTTTCCGTTGACTTCCGAACCGGTTACACGTGTACCCAGACGAACGTTCAGACCTTGCTTGGTTAGAATCTTCAGGCCTTCCTTCGCAATCTGCTCATCGGCAGCCGGCAGGAATTTGTCCAGCGCTTCCAGAACAGTTACTTCGGCCCCCAGACGAGCCCATACCGAGCCCAGTTCCAGACCAATAACGCCTGCACCAATAACGCCCAGACGCTTCGGAACTTCAGTGAAGTCAAGAGCACCCGTGGAGTCAACAACAATGCCTTCAACAAGCGGAGCCGGCGGAATTTCGATCGGACGCGAGCCCGAAGCCAGGATGACATTTGTCGCTTCGACAACTTGAGTCTGACCGTCCAGACCTGTCACTTCAACCTGCTTGTTGGCTAGCAGCTTGCCATGTCCTTCCAACAGCGTTACACCGTTGGCCTTGAATAGCGTGCCGATACCACCTGTCAGGTTCTTAACGATCTGATCCTTACGACCGATCATGGCAGGTACATCGATAGTCACGTTGGGTGCATCGATGCCGTGAACCTTGAAGCCTTCATGCGCTTCATGAAACTTGTAAGAGCTATCCAGCAGCGCCTTGGAAGGAATGCAACCTACGTTCAAGCAGGTACCACCCAGGGAGACCTTGCCTTCCTTACCCTTGTATCGCTCGATACAGGCAGTTTTCAGGCCGAGCTGCGCAGCACGGATGGCAGCCACATAGCCGCCAGGGCCGGCACCGATCACGACTACGTCGAATTTTTCGCTCATAAGTTTCATCCTATTTCGATAAACCGGACGGCTTCTTACGAAGCCGTCTCTATATATGGACCAGATTAGATATCCAGCAGCAGACGGGCCGGGTCTTCCAGCAGATCCTTCATGGTGACCAGGAAGGTTACGGCTTCCTTACCGTCGATCAGACGGTGGTCATAGGACAGTGCAAGGTACATCATCGGCAGAATGACAACCTGACCATTCACTGCCATAGGCCGCTCTTGGATCTTGTGCATGCCAAGAATGGCAGTCTGCGGCGGGTTAACGATTGGAGTGGATAGCAACGAGCCAAAAACACCACCGTTGGAGATGGTAAAGGTACCGCCCTGCATGTCTTCCATGGTCAACTTGCCGGCTTTCGCCTTCTTGCCGAAATCAGCAATGGTACCCTCGACTTCAGCCAGGCTCATGAGCTCGGCATTGCGCAGCACCGGAACAACCAGGCCACGATCACTGGAAACCGCGACACCAATATCCTGATAACCGTGGTAAACGATGTCGCTACCATCGATAGAGGCATTGACGCCTGGCTGACGCTTGAGAGCCTCGGTCGCCGCCTTAACAAAGAAAGACATGAAGCCAAGGCGTACGCCATTGTGCTTCTTCTCAAACATGTCCTTATACTTGGCGCGTAGCTCCATGATCGGCTTCATGTTGACTTCATTGAATGTAGTCAGCATGGCCATGCTTGACTGAGCTTCGACCAGACGCTCGGCGACCTTGGCACGCAGACGTGTCATCGGTACACGCTTCTCGACGCGATCGCCTGCAGCAAAGGTCTGCGCCGGCGCAGCCGCTGCAGCCGGCTTGGCTGCCGGAGCGGAAGGCGCAGCTTTCTTGGCTTCGATAGCGGCTACAACGTCTTCCTTGGTTACGCGACCGCCTTTTCCGGTGCCCTTGATGCTGGCTGGATCCAGACCATTTTCTTCTGCCAGCTTACGAGCGGCTGGCGCCAGAATCGGATCCTCTTCATCCTGAGCTGCAGTAGCAGGCGCAGCAGACGGCGCTACGGCCGGAGCACTAGCGGCTGGCGCAGCAGCTGCAGCACCCTCCTCCACGCGTGCAATGACTTCTTCGCTCAGCACGGTGTCGCCTTCGTTTTTCAAGACTTCGGCCAACACACCGTCAGCGGGAGCCACAACTTCCAGGACAACCTTGTCGGTTTCGATATCGACCAGCAGTTCGTCCCGCTTTACGGCTTCACCAGGCTTCTTGTGCCAAGTAGCGACGGTGCCATCTGCAACCGACTCTGGAAATGTTGGGGCTTTGATCTCGATAGCCATTCTATTGGATTCCTTAATTCGTTTTATGCGCGCGCGTTAACCATTAAAAGCATCGTTCAGCAGTTTTTCCTGCTGCTCGGCATGCATCGAAGCGTAACCAACTGCCGGCGCAGCGGAGGCATCACGTCCTGCATACTTAAGGCCAATCTCAGGCTTGAGCGCTGAAATGACGCGACGCATATGATGCTGACTGCAATACCAGGCACCCTGGTTCATAGGCTCTTCCTGACACCAAACAATATCCGTCAGATTGCTGTAGGCAGACATGACTTCTGTCAGGTCATCCTCAGGGAACGGATAAAGCTGTTCGATGCGTACGATCGCTGTATCTTCACGACCTTCGGTACGGCGCTTCTCAAGCAGGTCGTAATAGACCTTGCCGCTACACATGACCAGACGGGTTACCTTTTGCGGATCGATCGCATCGATTTCCGGTATAACAGTCTGGAACGAGCCTTCAGCCAAATCTTCCAGTGTGGAAATGGCAAGCTTGTGACGCAGAAGCGACTTGGGTGTTAGAACCACAAGTGGCTTACGCAGCGGACGAATAACCTGGCGACGCAACAGATGGTAGATCTGAGCGGGCGTGGTCGGTACGCATACCTGGATGTTCTGCTCGGCACACAGTTGCAGGTAGCGCTCCAGACGAGCAGAGGAATGCTCGGGGCCCTGTCCTTCATAACCATGAGGCAGCAGCATAGTCAGGCCACACAAGCGGCCCCACTTGATTTCGCCACTGGTAATAAACTGATCGATGACAACCTGCGCGCCGTTGGCGAAATCACCAAACTGCGCTTCCCAGATCACCAGAGCATTTGGTGTCGTCGTGGCATAGCCGTACTCAAACGCCAGTACAGCTTCCTCGGACAGCAAGGAATCGTAGATCTCGAAACTTGGCTGATCTTCGCTCAGATGTTGCAGCGGAACATAAGGCACACCATCCTTCTGGTTATGAAGCACAGCATGGCGATGCGAGAACGTACCACGGCCAACATCCTGACCAGTAATACGAACCGGATGGCCCTCATGCAGCAACGTGGCATAGGCCATGGTTTCCGCGTAGCCCCAGTTGATCGGGAGTCCACCAGCACTCATCTTCTGGCGATCTTCGAGGATTTTGCCAACCTGACGCTGTACAACCAGGCCTTCCGGCAGCTGCAGCAACTTGTTGGATAGTTCCTGCAAAGTCTTCAGGTCAAATCGAGTGTCGTGACGTGCGGTCCAGGCATGTCCCAGGTAGGGGCGCCAGTCAACGAACAGGCCTTTGTTCGGCTCCTTGACCAGGCTCGCCACCACATGGCGACCTTCATCCAAGGCACTACGATAGTTTTCGAACTGAGCCTGTACCTGCTCGGCGCTCATCACACCGGCCTGTACCAACGCATCCGCATAAAGGTCACGTGTGGTGCGCTGCTTGGTGATTTGCTGATACATCAGCGGCTGAGTACCACTGGGTTCGTCAGCTTCGTTATGGCCACGACGACGATAGCAAACGAGGTCAATGACTACGTCACGCTTGAAATGCATGCGGTAGTCGACCGCCAGCTGTGTCACGAAGAGAACCGCTTCCGGATCATCACCATTCACGTGGAAGATAGGCGCCTGCACCATTTTGGCAACATCAGTTGCATACTCGGTGGAACGGGCATCTTCCTGGCGGTTTGTGGTAAAGCCGACCTGGTTGTTGATGATGATATGCAGCGTGCCACCGGTCTTGTAAGCCCGAGTCTGGGACATCTGCAGGGTTTCCATCACTACACCCTGCCCTGCAAAGGCCGCATCACCATGAATGGAAATCGGAACGACCTTATCGCCGGATTTGTCGCTACGACGATCCTGACGTGCGCGTACCGATCCTTCCACCACTGGAGAAACGATTTCCAGGTGTGACGGGTTAAAGGCGAGCGCTAGGTGAACTTCTCCACCTTCAGTCATTACGTTGGAGGAGAAACCCTGGTGGTACTTCACATCACCGGAGCCCAGCTCAACGATTTTCTTGCCTTCGAACTCATCGAAAAGATCGCGAGGATTCTTGCCTAGCGTGTTAACCAGTACGTTCAAGCGGCCACGGTGGGCCATACCGATTACGATCTCTTGGGCGCCATAGGAGCCGGAGCGCTGGATGATTTCGTCGATCAGCGGAATGAGGCTTTCTCCACCCTCCAGGCCAAAGCGCTTGGTGCCTGGATACTTGGTACCCAGATACTTTTCCAAACCTTCTGCGGCCGTTAGGCGTTCGAGCAGGTGTGTCTTGGCTTCGGCGGAATACTGAGGACGTCCACGGACGCTTTCCAGACGCTGCAGGAACCAGCGGCGCTCCTCGGAATCGACAATATGCATGAACTCCGCACCGACAGTGCGGCAATATGTCTCTTGCAGAGCATCCCGTATTTCCCGCAGAGTTGCCTCTTCTTTACCGAAGTACAACTCGCCGGTGCGGAAGGTCGTATCGAGATCTGCGTCAGTCAACCCATAGTGATTGAGTGACAGGTCGGCAGGCGCTTGACGCTGCCACAACCCCAGCGGATCCAGACTCGCAGCCTGATGGCCGCGCATACGATAAGCCTGAATAAGGCGCAGAACTTCGACCTGCTTCTTCTCATGCTCACTGCTAACTGTACCTGCTGAGACAGGCTGGGCACGGCGTTGATTTTTTGCCAGGAGAACGAAGTGATCACGAATCGCTGAGTGCGATACGTCAGGGGAGAAATTTCCATCTGCAGGAAGCTTCTGGAAATAAGAGCGCCATTCCTCAGGAACGGCATTGGGATCGTGCAGATAGAGCTCATAGAGCTCTTCGACATAGGAGGCATTCCCACCTGATAGGTGAGCGCTTTCCCACATCCGCTGCATAACGCTTTCGTGCATTTAAGTCACCCCTCGGTCAGGGACAACACCATCGAGTCATACTGCGCGCCAGAAAGCTATACAGCATTCATTGATGTCCGGGCACCAGCCCGGTTGCCCCTAATATGTATTCAATCAACCGGCAGAGCCTACGCCTTGCAGGTCGCTTTAGAGCACCGACAAAGGATTCTATTCCTTTGTCGGTGCAAATCGCTAATTAAGTACCGCTCTGAAGCAGCATGCTACGCACATGACCAATTGCTTTCGTTGGGTTCAACCCCTTCGGACATACCGTCACGCAGTTCATGATCGAACGGCAACGGAAGACACTGAAGGGATCGTCCATGGCAGCAAGGCGCTCCTGAGTATGCGTATCACGGCTGTCAGCCAGGAAACGATAGGCTTGCAGCAGCGCAGCAGGGCCCAGGAACTTGTCAGGGTTCCACCAGAACGACGGGCAAGACGTAGAGCAGCAGGCGCACAGGATGCACTCGTACAAGCCATCAAGCTTCTCGCGCTCTTCAGGTGTTTGCAGCCGCTCGATAGCTGGCGCAGGCGTCTCGTTTTGCAGATAGGGCTGCACCTTCTCGTACTGCTTATAGAAGATGCTCATATCGACCACGAGGTCACGGATGACAGGCAGACCTGGCAAAGGGCGAACAACCAGCTTGTTACCTTTTACAACGCTTGAAAGCGGTGTAATACATGCCAAGCCATTCTGGCCATTGATGTTCATACCATCGGAGCCGCAAACACCCTCGCGGCAAGAGCGACGGTAAGAGAACGTAACATCCTGTTCTTTGATCAAGGCCAGGATGTCAAGAACCATCAGATCCTTACCACCGGTCTCGATCTGAAATTCCTGCATGAAAGGAAGTTCATCCTTTTCAGGGTTGTAGCGGTAAACACTGACTTGCAACATAACGGCAAACCTCAGTATGTACGAACTTTAGGTTCGAACGTAGGAACTGTCTTCGGAGAGAAATTGACAGCGCGCTTGGTAACACGCTTGTCTTCTGGGAAGTACAAGGTATGGCAGAGCCAGTTCTCGTCGTCCCGCTCTTCAAAATCTTCGCGAGCATGCGCTCCACGACTTTCCTTGCGGGTTTCCGCTGCAATAGCAGTGGCTTCAGCAACTTCCAAAAGGTTCTGTAGCTCGAGTGCCTCGATACGGGCCGTGTTGAATGCCTGGCTCTTGTCTGCAATCTTCACGTTGGCGATTCGCTCGCGCAGCTCGGAAAGCTGTGCGATACCCTTCTGCATGTACTCGCCCGTACGGAATACACCGAAGTAGTTCTGCATGCAGCTCTGAAGCTCTTTGCGCAGAGGCGCTACGTCTTCTCCAGTGCTGCGTTCGTTGACACCAGAAATGCGAGCCAGGGAGTGCTCGATATCACTGGCGCTGGCGTCGCGATGCTCAACACCTTCCTTCAATGCTTTTTCCAAATGCAGACCCGCTGCGCGACCAAAGACAACAAGGTCAAGCAGAGAGTTGCCACCCAGACGGTTTGCACCATGAACCGACACACAGGCTACCTCGCCCACGGCGAAAAGCCCTTCAATGATCTTATCATTGCCATCGGTATCCTGAGTGATCGCTTGTCCATGAATATTGGTAGCGATACCACCCATCATGTAATGGCAGGTCGGAATAACAGGAATAGGTGCCTTGACCGGATCAACATGCGCGAATGTTTTGGACAACTCGCAAATGCCTGGCAAACGGCCGTGAAGCACTTCTTCACCTAGGTGATCCAGCTTCAACAGTACATGATCGGCGTCTGGGCCACAGCCATTGCCTGCAATGATCTCTTTGATCATGGACCGAGCAACAACGTCTCGTCCAGCCAGGTCTTTGGCATTAGGCGCATAACGCTCCATGAAGCGCTCGCCATGCTTGTTGATGAGGTAACCACCCTCACCACGGCAACCTTCGGTTACCAGCACGCCCGCACCAGCAATACCGGTTGGGTGGAACTGCCACATTTCAATGTCTTGAACAGGCACACCTGCACGCAATGCCATACCGATACCATCGCCGGTATTGATCAGCGCGTTGGTAGTAGAAGCGTAAATACGTCCAGCACCGCCGGTGGCCAGAACAGTGGCTTTCGAACGAATGTAAACGGTCTCACCCGTTTCGATGCAAACTGCAATGATCCCAACGATGGATCCATCCTGGTTTTTTACCAGATCGACTGCATACCACTCATTCAAGAAGACGGTATTGTTCTTCAGGTTGTTTTGATAAAGGGTATGCAACAGCGCATGACCGGTACGGTCAGCCGCAGCACACGTACGCGCCGCCTGGCCGCCCTTACCATAATCCTTGGACTGCCCACCGAATGGGCGCTGATAGATACGGCCTGTTTCAGTACGGGAGAACGGGAGGCCCATGTGTTCCAGTTCGAAAACCGCTTCGGGACCCACAGAGCACATGTACTCGATGGCATCCTGGTCGCCAATGTAGTCCGACCCCTTTACAGTGTCGTACATATGCCAGCGCCAATCGTCATTCGGGTCAGCCGATGCGATGGCACAGGTAATACCGCCCTGAGCGGATACGGTATGGGAACGAGTAGGGAAAACCTTAGTAACAACAGCTGTCTTGTGACCTGACTGGGCCAACTGCAGCGCTGCACGCATGCCTGCGCCGCCGCCACCTACGATGATGGCGTCAAAAGAAAGAGTACGAATACTGGACATGACTCACACACCCCAAAGAATCTGTACGCCCCACACAAAGAAGGCGAACATGGCAACACCACATACAGCCTGGAACAGGAAACGCACTGTCGTGGCGCCCTTACCCAAGGCCATAGGGGTCAGATAATCGGTAGAGATGGTCCACATGCCTACCCAGGCATGAACCCCAACCGAAACCAAGGCGAGCAAGCTGAAGATTCGCATCCAGCCGTTGCTATACAGCCCATGCCATTGCTCAAACGACATATCGGGGTGAAGCACGACATATCCAAGTAAGAAAAGCGTATAAATCGCAAGAATTACTGCGGATACGCGCTGAGCCATCCAGTCATAGAGACCTGAGCGCGAGAAGTTAGTGACGCTAGTTACCATATCCAGACCCCCACCAGAACGATCAGCACCGCAGATACAATCAATACGATCTGAGAGCCCAATTTGCCGCCTTGCAATGTTTCACCGGCACCCATGTCCATAATCAAATGGCGCACGCCTGCTACTAGGTGGTACAGCAATGCGGACAACACGGCCCAGATCACGAGCTTGACCAACGGATACGCCAGGAACGCTTTCACACGAGCAAATCCATCCTCAGAACTCAGCGACAGGTCGAGCCCATAAAGCAGCGCAGCAAGGCCGATGAAGAGGATAACGCCGGAAATTCGGTGAAGGATCGAGGTGTAAGCTGTGATAGGGAGTTTTATGGTCCTGAGGTCTAGATTTACAGGTCGTTTACTATTCACGGCTTCTTTCACACTGAGAGCCCAAAGTTGCCGGGCTAGTTATTGGGAATTGCTTTAATAGACATCCATTACTGGATTGACAACCGCGCTGGAGAGGCACACAGCCTGAGGCGGTCGGCCATGAAGTATAGACAGTTAGGCTGCTCATGACAACGCACTAATTCCATACAAATAGACTAATGTCGCTGCCCTAAACGGCGCTCAATAGTGTAAGTTATGAGCACGTTTGAAACCTAAGTAATAATTGGCGCAATATGTTCGTAAATTGACTTTCAAATGATTGCCTCTATAGTGGCCCTGGCCCTGCGTGGGGGTTGTATAAATGATTTCAAGCATAAATAAGGAGGCCTTAATGGCTGACAAGAAAGCGCAGCTAATCATTGAGGGCGCAGACCCGGTACAGCTGCCCGTAATGTCTGGAACCCTCGGACCTGATGTGGTCGATGTTCGTAATCTTACGAATGCTGGCGTTTTCACGTTCGATCCAGGCTTTATGTCGACGGCCTCCTGTGAATCGAAAATCACCTACATCGATGGTGATAATGGGATCCTCTTGCACCGCGGCTATCCCATCGAACAACTGGCAAAAAAGTCCGATTACCTTGAGACTTGTTACCTTTTACTAAAAGGTGAATTGCCTAACGAAGAACAAAAGCAGAACTTTGTAAGCATCATCAAGAACCACACCATGGTTCATGAACAGCTCAAGACGTTCTTCAATGGCTTTCGTCGTGACGCTCACCCAATGGCCATCATGTGTGGCGTAGTGGGCGCACTTTCCGCCTTTTATCATGACTCCCTGGACATCCAGGACCCGCATCATCGTGAAATTTCGGCCATGCGCCTGATTGCCAAGATGCCAACCCTGGCCGCCATGGTTTACAAGTACTCCATGGGTCAGCCAATGATGTATCCCGATAATCGCCTGGGATACGCAGAAAACTTCCTTCACATGATGTTCAATACACCTTGCGAAATTAAGCCGGTCAGCCCGGTTCTCGCAAAGGCAATGGACAAAATCTTTATTCTGCATGCCGACCACGAGCAAAACGCCTCCACCTCGACAGTTCGACTGGCAGGCTCCTCGGGTGCAAACCCATTCGCCTGCATCGCAGCCGGCATTGCAGCGCTTTGGGGCCCCGCTCACGGCGGAGCAAACGAAGCAGTATTGCGAATGCTGGATGAGATTGGCGATGTCAGCAATATTGATAAGTTTGTCGCCAAGGCCAAGGATAAAAACGATCCATTCAAGCTAATGGGCTTTGGCCATCGTGTTTACAAGAACTTTGACCCTCGCGCCAAAGTTATGAAACAGACATGCGATGAAGTTCTTGCTGAACTTGGCATCAATGATCCTCAGCTTGAACTTGCCATGCAATTGGAAGAACTTGCGCGCAAAGATCCTTACTTCATTGAAAGAAATCTTTACCCCAACGTCGACTTCTATTCAGGCATTATCCTAAAAGCAATCGGCATACCCACCAGTATGTTTACTGTGATCTTCGCCCTGGCCAGAACAGTAGGCTGGATCTCTCACTGGCAAGAAATGCTTTCCGGCCCCTATAAGATTGGTCGTCCTCGCCAACTTTATACCGGCCCAACCAAGCGCGATATTAATCCGATTAATAATCGTTAATAAAAAGCCCCGACAGGGGCTTTTTTATTGCCTTAATAAGCCCAAATTAAAAAGCCCGCATCTTACGATGCGGGCTTTTTACTAGACAGTAACTAATTACTGCTTAGCTTGAGCTTCAACTTCAGCTTCTACGCGACGGTTAACGGCACGGCCAGCTTCAGTGGAGTTGTCAGCTACAGGACGGCTCTCGCCGTAACCTACAGCATTTACACGATTGCCAGAAACACCATACTGGTTAACCAGAACGTTACGAACTGCGTTTGCGCGACGCTCAGACAGACGCTGGTTGTAAGCATCAGTACCAACAGAGTCAGTGTGACCTTCTACAGTAGTAGAAGTCTGCGGATACTGCTGCATGAAGTCAGCCAGGTTCTTGATATCGCCATAGCTCTCAGGCTTCACAACAGCCTTGTCAAAGTCGAACTTCACGTCCAGCTCAACGCGAACAACCTCTGCAACAGCCGGGCAACCGTTGGCATCAACAGTTACGTTAGCCGGAGTGTTCGGGCACTGATCGACGTTATCGCAAACGCCATCGTTGTCAGAATCGGTGCACACATCAGCAACCGGCTCCGGTGCTGGTGCAGCTTCCTGACGACGGGAAGAACCACCGAAGTTCACACCCACACCTACGACAGCAGACCATTCACCCTGGTCATCATCGATGTTGTAGTTGCCTTCCAGGCCACCGCGAGCGTACAGGTTCTCGGTGAAGTAGTACTTCAGGCCCGCACCTACGTTTGCGAACGTAGTGTGGTTGCGGCCGTGATGGTCAGCATGCGCATCAGTCAGGGACTGGTGAGCGAAACCGCCAGAAACGTAAGGACGCAGACCTACACCAGGAGTACCCCAGTGGTAGTAGGCATCAAGGGCAGCCAGGCTACCGTGAATCTTTTTGTGACCTTCATCGTGGTCGCCACGTACGTCGTGGTACTCACCATAGGACAGCGCCAGCTCGACGTCGTCAGTCAGGAAGTAACCCACCGAACCGCCATACAGGTTGGCATTGCTCATGTCACGCTGGCTGTCGGTGAAGTAGCGCTTGCCAAACAGCTCGCCCTCTACTGCGCCTTGACCCTGAGCCATGGCGCTCAGAGAAGAAGCGGCGACCAGGGAGCCAATGACGACGCCTAAGGTGCTCTTCAATTTCATCCTATGTATCCCCATCTTAATGATATTAGTGTTCCGGCAATCTCCGGATGCTTTGACAACAAGTTATTCAGAAGTTCATAAAAAACAGTGGACTATGGTGTTACCTAGCCCTCAACTTCTGCTGCGAACTTGTCACGCAGCTTATCCAGTGCCCGCTTATAACGCATCTTGGTCGCACTGAGCCCCATGTGCATGATGTCTGCAATTTCCTGGAACTCAAGCTCCGCCACAAAGCGTAACACCAGAATTTCTCGATCAATCTGATTCACATGGGCTAGCCAGCGATCCAGACCACCCCGCTCTTCCAACTTTGGCGCTTTTTCATCCGAAGCTTCTTCGATCGGCTCCAGACTCAAAGCATCTACCAGACGACGCTTACGACGCTCCTTCCGGTATTGGGTAATGCACTCGTTGTACGTAATGCTATAGAGCCAGGTCTTAAACTTTGACTTGCCCTCAAAGTTCTTAAGTCCATACAGCACCTTCAGCATGACCTCCTGACAGACATCATCTGCATCTCGGTCGTTCCCCAGATAGCGTGCGCATACATTGAACAGCGTACGCTGATACCGCCGCATCAGTTCTTCGTAGGCACGCGTCACATGGAACAACTCGGTATGTGCGCGCTGCACCAGCTCCTCATCAGTGAGCTGGCGGGGGTCATAGGCTGTAGACAAGGTTTCGTTCAAAGCGGACGGTGCCGGACTGCCGTTCAGTGGGCGGCATGATATCCGTCTCACAGCTCGCTGTCGGCAACTTTTTCACTTGTTAGCGAGCCTTTACACGCTGATCAAGAAGGCGCTTGTTTGAAACCGATATCAATTCATCGTCCGCGGTAAGCAGCAACGTTTTCACCGTACCGATCTCTTCGATAACGCCTTCAACCTCATCAATTTGTACGAATTGCCCGACCTCGAAAATTTCTCGCACATAGATTCCAGCCAGGATCTGAGCGACCAGGTCGCGACTGCCCAACCCCAACGCCAATGCGGCTGCCAGACCAAGTGATGCCAACACGATTGCAATAACGGTATTGAGTAGCTCAGTCTTTATTTCAAGCTGCCCGATGGCTACAGAAATGCTGATGATAATGACCAGCGCCTGGGCAACGCGCCCAAGGCCTGCGGAATAATCCAGCCCAACACCTTCAGCCGCGCCATGCACGATTCCATTGACCAGCTGCGCCAGCAGCACGCCTATGACTAGAACCAGAGCAGCGCCAAACACTTTGGGCAAGTACAAGGCCATGACATCAAGCGTAGACGAAACGCGCTGCAGGCCAAGCGACTCTGCAGCCGATACCAGAAAAACCAGCAGAATGAACCAGTAGACGATGCGACCGATCAATGTACTGACAGGAATCTTGATCCCAACCCGGGCCAACATCTTGGTAAGACCAGTCCCGGTCATCAATCTGTCCAGGCCTAGCTTGGCCAAGAGCTTGGAAAGAAGATGATCAAGCAGCTTCGCAAAAAAGAATCCGAGAATAACAACCAGCAAAGCACCCAGAAGATTGGGAATGAAGCCTGCCACCTTGCTCCATAGGGTTGTCATCGCGGACAGGAGGCTTTGCGTCCAGATATCAAATTCCATGATTACTCGGCTTGTTTGTTAGAAGAACGGGAGCTACGAGAAGAGCCACGTACAGGCTTGACGTGCCCCGAGCCATTATTGATAGCCATGAGGACGGCGGATCCCCAACGCCCCATCAGCCCGAACAGATCACCTGCACCCACCTGCCGATTGGCAGTCTTCAGGACGCGATCCAGTCTGTCGTAATCCGTCGGAGCCTCGGCTCCCGACTTGAGCATATCTTTTAATGATTCCTCGAAAGGATCTGGCATAGCGCACCCCTCGCCACTTTCATGCTAGACGGTCGTCCAAAACAGCAAGTCACACTTACAACCACCGCAACCGCCTGAAGAGCCACCACTGAAAGACAGCAATAAGCAGGATGGCACCGCATGCCACAACAAAGCCCATCGAGAATGTCGACCCGGGAATGCCGCCCACATTCATACCAAGCAGACCCGTCACAAAGCTCATGGGCAGGAAGAATCCGGTAATGATGGCAAGCAGATACATGGTCCGATTGGTCCGCTCAGCCACACTGCGCTGCTCGACCTCCTGCAAGAAGCTGACTCGCTCTCGCATAAGCTCAAGCTCCTCCAGATTCCGCGTCAGGCTATTATGAAGCTCACTCCAGTACTCGGCCTCTCCTCCGGCTACCAGCCAGGCTGGTTTCTGGCGCGACAGATCGAAGTAAATGTCGCGCTGAGGAGCCAGATAACGCTTGAGGCTAGCGACGCGCTTGCGCAGACCCAGGATCAGGCTGTGCTCGGGCAGGTTTGTTTCATCTTCTTCTACCCGTTCCTCCATTTCATCGAGCTGTTCAGCAAGCTCAACGACCAGCGTATCGACCCGGCTTGTCATGTAAGTAGCCAGTTGAAGGATAAGCGACCTCGTGTTTTCAGCCCCTATTCCCTCCTCGAGATCCTCTTGGATTTCAGCTGCCGCCTTGAGGGGACGCAAGCGAAGAGAAATAACGCGCTGGGCATCCACATAAACACGCAGCGATACCATATCCTCGGGAACAGCGTTGGGGTTCAGGTTCACGCCGCGTAGAAACAGGAGAAGGCTCTCGCCGATCAAGGGAACGATACGAGGACGGGTGGCCTCTTCCAGAAGAAGATCACAGGCAAACTCATTGAGTCCGCTGGACTGACGAAGCCACTGCTGGGCCTCAGGTACACTTCGGTCCCAATGCAACCACAGGGTTTCGTCGGGCTGCAGGTCAAGAATATCGAGCTCGTTGCGCTGAATCCGGCGGGCACCACCTCGTCCATTCAATACATAGCCATATACGAGGCCGCGTTCGTTACCGCTTTCGTAATCCTGCATTCCAGATTCTCGTTACTCTTTCATTCGCCTGGCATCTCAAGCCGCTGCGAGGAGACGATAATACCGTTGTTATCAGCATACAGATAATGGCCAACTTCAAAAGTGACTCCGCCAAACACAAGGGGTATATCGCACTGCCCTACTCCACGCTTTTCGGATTTTCTGGGATGCGAAGCCAGTGCCTGGATACCCAGGTTGGTCTCAGCCAGTACATCCACATCCCGGACGCATCCGTAAATCACGATACCAGCCCATCCATTGGCTGCTGCTTTTTCAGCCAGCATATCGCCCAGAAGCGCACAGCGCATGGACCCACCGCCATCCACGACCATGACCTTTCCCGATCCGTCTTCCTCGACCCGCTCCTTTACATACGAATTATCTTCAAAACATTTGATGGTGACAATTTGCCCACCAAACGATTCGCAGCCACCAAAATTACTAAACAATGGCTCTACCACTTGTATCAGGTCGGGATAGGCATCACAGAGATCAGGTGTGACATAGCGCATAGGAAGCCTCTCTCGAGACGTTAAAGGTCGATACCGATACGATCCCGCTCATAGGCAGGATTGAGCAATTTCAGCTCAGGACAGTTGGCGTTGACTGCCTTGCCTGTGTGCACATCGAACTCAAAGCCATGCCTGGGACATCGTATCGAGTCCGAGGTTAAGGCGCCCTGAAACAGTGAAGCGCCCTGATGGGGACACCTGTCTTCAAAAAGGATATGTTTGCCCTCGATGACCATCAGTACGACTGGCAACCCCTTGATCAGGAAGCGCTGACGATATCCTTCCTCAAGATTCAATAACCTTTCAAGCGGCACGAACATGGGCTCTCCTAACGATATCGCCCGCTGCGCATTGGGCTCCTGAGTGAATCCAAGGCTACTATTCAGTCAGTTCGATACTAGGTGCAACATCCTGCTTTTGTGAAGCTTTTTCGATACTGGTCAGCCATTCTGAAATTAGCCCGCTAAAGTGCCGATGTGCTTCCCGCGCCATGAAAGGCGAGGCATGATTCATACCGTTTTCGCGGGAAAGAAGCTGACCTAGAGAGATGAAATCCTTATACTGCCCTCCGAAACGGTCAAACAGCATTCGGCACGCCTCAGCGCTCACCAGTGGGTCATTGGCAGCTACCAGTCCCAGCACAGGTATTGAGAGCGAAGACAATCGCGTTAGCAGCCGGTCCTGCTCGGAGCGACTACTGCCCAGTGCACGCTCATCCTGAAGTGCCTTTAGCAGTACCTTTGGCTCATCCTCAGGACCAACGCCTACTCCATGGCCGGAGATAGTCGAGCGCATTTTTTCCCGCCACGACAGCAGCCCCCACAGACGGTCGGACGTGGCAACGCCCAACAAGCCCAGCGACTTGACTGAGCGCTCGGCCAGCCATTCGTTGAGAACGCTCAAAACAACCGCAAGCCCGCCCTGCCCGTGCCCTATCCAGTGACCTGGCAACCCCGATTGCTCCTCTACAAAGGCTGCAATTGCTGGAAGGTCATAGCGTGCATAGTCAGATAATTGATTGCTCACATACTCCAGGTTGCGTGGTGAGCAGCCATGACCGCGCATCTCGGCAATCCAGACGTCGAATCCGGCATCGACAAGCTCGACACCCAGCCCTGTACCGCTCGCGGAATACCACGTAAAACGATTACCAAAGGCACCATGAACGAGGATAACGGGAGGTCTGTAGGGCGCTTGCCGGTTCAGCCGCCCAAGGCGTGTCAGAGACAGCTCGACACTAAGGTCTGAGCTATTGTTGGGCTTGAGAAGGTACACATCTTCGGTTAAGTCCCCGTATAACTCGGCGCGCACGAGCGCAACAGGGAAAAGCTGGCTACTGCTTTGCATAATTACCGTTACATAAAAAGGCGGGGTTACCCCCGCCTGTGAATGACGCGCTATTTTAAGCCTGTCCCTCGGCCAAGAAGAACCATGTATCAAGCACGGAATCCGGATTGAGCGATACGCTTTCGATTCCCTGATCCATCAGCCACTTGGCCAGGTCAGGATGATCGGACGGGCCCTGACCGCAAATACCAATGTATTTACCGGCCTTGTTACAAGCCGCGATGGCCTGAGCCAGGAGCTTCTTGACGGCTGGATTACGCTCATCGAAAAGATGAGCAATGATGCCAGAATCACGATCCAGGCCCAGCGTCAATTGAGTCATGTCATTAGAGCCGATGGAGAAACCATCGAAATACTCAAGGAACTCTTCAGCCAGAAGCGCATTGGAAGGCAGCTCGCACATCATGATCACGCGCAGGCCATTTTCGCCACGCTTGAGCCCGTAGGTCCCCAACAGATCAACTACTTGGGAGGCCTCTTCAAGAGTACGAACGAAAGGAACCATAAGCTCGACATTGGTCAGACCCATTTCGTTACGCACTTTTTTCATGGCACGACATTCAAGCTCGAAGCAGTCGCGGAAAGACTCGCTGATATAGCGAGAAGCACCACGGAACCCGAGCATCGGGTTTTCTTCTTCAGGCTCGTACAGTTTGCCACCAATGAGGTTGGCGTACTCGTTGGATTTGAAGTCGGACAGGCGGACAATGACCTTTTTGGGCCAGAACGCTGCAGCCAGCGTGCTAACACCCTCGACCAGCTTTTCGACGTAAAAGCCTACCGGATCGCTATAGCCAGCCGTACGCTTGTCGACGTTTTCCTTGATATCCAGCGGCAGACTGTCGTAATTGAGTAGCGCCTTGGGATGCACGCCGATCATGCGATTGATGATGAACTCAAGGCGCGCCAGTCCAACGCCTGCATTGGGCAATTGGGCGAAGTCGAATGCTCGATCTGGATTTCCTACATTCATCATGATTTTGAATGGCAGATCAGGCATGGCATCTACCGAGCTTTGACGGACATCGAAGCTCAATTCACCTTCGTAGATCAGGCCCGCGTCACCCTCTGCGCATGAGACGGTTACGACCTGCCCATCACTAAGGCGCTCGGTTGCATTGCCACACCCCACTACAGCTGGAATACCCAGCTCACGAGCGATGATTGCTGCGTGACACGTCCGGCCGCCGCGGTTGGTGACGATAGCGCTGGCGCGCTTCATGACCGGCTCCCAGTCGGGATCGGTCATATCGGAAACCAAGACATCGCCCGGCATGACGCGATCCATTTCGGAAACATCACGGATGACCTTGACCGGGCCTGCACCGATACGCTGGCCGATCGCACGCCCTTCAACAATGACCTGCCCCTTTTCCTTGAGCAGGTAGCGCTCCATTACTGTTGCACTGGCACGGCTCTTGACGGTCTCGGGGCGCGCCTGAACGATATAGAGCTTGCCATCATCTCCATCCTTGGCCCACTCGATATCCATCGGGCGACCATAATGCTTTTCAATGATGAGTGCCTGCTTGGCAAGCTCGGTGACCTCATCATCGGTAATGCTGAAGCGTGCACGCTCGGCAGCCTCAACATCGACGGTTTTGACAGAGCGCCCCGCCTTGGCCTCCTCGCCATAAATCATCTTGATAGCCTTGCTACCCAGATTACGGCGAAGGATTGCAGGCCGCCCCGCCTCCAGCGTGGACTTGTGTACGTAGAATTCATCAGGGTTGACGGCACCCTGGACAACGGTCTCACCCAGGCCATAAGCACCTGTGATAAAGACCACATCCCGGAAACCCGACTCGGTGTCCAGTGTAAACATCACGCCTGCCGCCCCTGTTTCGGAGCGAACCATGCGCTGCACCCCAGCCGATAGCGCGACGAGCTTGTGATCGAAGCCCTGGTGTACGCGGTAAGCAATGGCCCGGTCGTTGAACAGCGATGCAAAGACCTCTTTGGCCGCTCGGATGACGTTGTCTACACCGCGTATATTCAGGAACGTTTCCTGCTGACCGGCAAAGGAGGCATCCGGCAGGTCTTCTGCCGTAGCGGAAGACCGCACGGCAACCGCCAGACTGTCATTTCCTGCCGACAGCTGTGCGAAGGCCGTTCTGATCTCAGTATCCAGACGAGCCGGAAATTCGGCGTCCATGATCCACTGCCGGATTTCGGCGCCTGTTTTAGCCAACGCGGTAACATCGTCGACATCTAACGCGTCCAGAGCGGCATGGATACGGTCATTAAGCCCGCTTTGCTCAAGGAAGTCCCGATAGGCCTGTGCAGTAGTAGCAAAACCGCCAGGAACCGAAACACCCGCACCCGCCAGGTTGCTGATCATTTCGCCAAGGGATGCGTTTTTGCCGCCCACTTGCTCAACATCGTGCACCCCGAGTTTATCCAGGGAAACTACGTACTCGTCCAAGGTGATCTCTCCATATTTGTATTTGTGGGAAAGCTCGTACGCAACTGGCACGTTCACACTGGGTCTTTATTCCAGAATCAGTAGAATTCGTTTTATCGACTGGCTACAGGCGCCAAGTACTTTTAAAAAAGTGCCAGTCTTCCAGCAGCCTTTACGAAGCACCTTACGATAAAATCAAAAACCACTGTCTCGGGAGTTTCACCCTGATGAAACGAACCGCCTTCTTTATTTCCGACGGTACCGGCATTACTGCCGAAACCCTCGGCCAAAGCTTACTCGCTCAATTCGAGAACATCAGCTTTACAAAACTGACCCGGCCCTATACCGACACCGTGGAAAAAGCCCGGGCCATGGTACAGCAAATCAACAACGCCGCCGTGTCAGACGGTGCGCGCCCCATTATTTTCGACACCATCGTTAATCGGGAAATACGCGCGATTCTCGACCAGTCGAATGGGTTCATGATTGACATCTTTTCCACTTTTTTATCCCCGCTTGAGCAGGAGTTGTGTGCTGAATCGTCATATTCGGTCGGTAAATCACACTCCATGATGCATAACGCCAATTATATGCAACGTATCGAGGCCGTGAATTTTGCTCTGGAAAACGACGACGGCGCGCGTACGCAACACTACGACAAGGCTGATTTGATTTTGGTCGGTGTCTCCCGGTGCGGCAAAACGCCCACCTGCCTTTATATGGCGCTCCAGTTTGGAATTCGAGCAGCGAACTATCCTTTAACCGAGGAGGACATGGAGCGCTTGCAACTGCCTGCCTCGCTCAAGACACAAAAGAACAAACTGTTTGGTCTGACAATCGACCCTGACCGCCTATCGGCGATTCGGCACGAGCGCCGGCCCAATAGCCGATATGCCAGTTTTGCCCAGTGCGAGTTTGAGGTCCGGGAAGTAGAAAGCCTGTTCCGACGTGAAAATCTTCCGTCTATCAATTCAACCCATTTCTCTGTTGAAGAGATCGCCGCCAAGATTCTGGTAGAGAAAGGTGTTGAGCGCCGCCTAAAGTGATACGTCGCGGCAGGCTTCACTGGTTTAGAAAGGGGCCCATGCTAGAATGCGCCCTTTTGACTGACGCACTGTGCCGGAAGCCATCCTCCGCTGGCACATGCCTGGCCTGCACTAGCTTGATGAAATCTTTAATTTATCTACTGTTTAGCGTGCCCCTGCTATGGAGCACCCTGTGCTTTTCAAGCGAGAAGCGAACGTATGGCCTGCATGAAAATGTGTATCTGCCGGAGCTAAATTTACACCTTAAAGCAAAGCTTGATACGGGTGCAGAAACCGCCTCCTTGAGTGCACACCGCATTCATCTATTTACCCGTAGCGGGGAGCGCTGGGTGCGCTTTTCTCCGGCTATTGATCAGGCCCATGACATTACGCTGGAGCGCCCTCTGCTTCGTGTAAGCCATATCAAGCGGCGGCATGCAGACCACACACCAGGGGTCGAACCCAAGATGCATACCAGTCGTCCCGTTATTCCAATGGTTATCTGCATGGGAAATGAGAGGCATACGATTGAGGTTAATCTTACGAACCGTAGCCACTTTGACTTTCCCTTGCTGATTGGCAGCAAGGCACTCAGGCGCTATGACGCCTTGATTGACGTCTCCCGCTCTTATCTGGCCGGTACTCCGGCATGCCCTATTTGAAAGTCGAGTAACCTGCATGCGCTCCATTAATTTGCATCTGAAGATTCTTATCACCGTTCTGGTTCTACTTGGCGTATCCATTACCGCCTACCAGATCTTTGGGCTGGGCATTCCGATCACTCAGGATGAAACGGATGAGTTATGGAGCATCGATGCCAAGGTTACGTTTACTGCCACACCCCACGTGCCCGTCAAAGTACAACTGTTCGTTCCCCCCTTGACGCAAGGCTACGTCAGCCTTAACGAGAGCTTTGTCTCCAATAACTACGGCGTTAACGTCAGCCGTATAGAGGGTAACCGACAGCTGACCTGGTCTGCACGACGCGCCAAAGGCGACCAGACCCTGTATTACCGTCTGGTTATGACCAAGCGTTTTGGAAGTGACAAGCCACGAGAAGAAAAAGGCCCGGTTACTCGAGACCCTATTGTTCTGCCGGAAGGTCCTGAGCGCCTGGCCGCTGAAGCCTTGATCGCGCCTATCCGCCAGCACTCAGCGGATGTGGAAACATTCATCAGCGAAGCCATCAGGCGCGTCAATAACGTCAATGACGACAACGTAAAGCTGTTACTCAATGGTGACACCAGTATCACCAAGCGTGCACAGACCGTCGATCTGCTGGTGTCGCTGGCACGTGTACCCCTGGAAAAGGTTCACACCCTGCGCCTTGTCGCCCACATTCAGCAAAATCCGGAACTCTGGCTGCGCAGCTATAACGGCAAGGACTGGATCTATTTCAATCCTGAAACAGGCGAGCGCGGTCTACCGTCCGATCGCATGATCTGGTGGAGCGGTGACGGTCAACTGCTGAACCTCGATGGCGGTCGTAAAGCGAATGTGACGTTCACGCTGGACAGCAGCCAGATGAATGCCATTCGCCTGGCTCAGCTCACCAATTCGAGTGTGGAGACGGCCTTCATGGATTATTCCCTGTACGGCCTACCCCTCCAGACCCAGCAGACCTACCAGACGATGATCATGATCCCGCTTGGCGTGCTCGTGATTCTCATACTGCGAAATCTTATAGGCCTGCAGACATTGGGAACCTTTACACCGGTTCTGATTGCACTGGCTTTCCGGGAAACCGGCCTGCAGTGGGGCATCGGTCTGTTCACCGTGATCACTGCACTGGGCCTTTCCCTGCGTTCCTACCTGGAACACCTCCGCTTGCAGATGCTGCCTCGACTGTCGGTTGTACTGACGTTCGTCGTACTCATGATTGCCGCCATCAGCCTGTTCAGTCACAAATTGGGATTTGAAAACGGCCTTTCGGTTGCGCTCTTCCCAATGGTTATTCTGACCATGACCATTGAGCGACTCTCGATAACCTGGGAGGAGCGTGGCGCCAACCATGCTCTCAAGGTCGCCATCGGCACGTTGTTCGCAGGCTCGCTGGCTTATCTTCTGATGAAAATCCCACCGCTGGTGTATTTCGTATTTACGTTCCCGGCCGTCCTGTTGATTCTGGTGGGCTTCATGCTGGCAATGGGTCGTTATCGCGGTTATCGCCTGACGGAACTGGTTCGCTTCAAGGCCCTGCTGAAGGAAGACTGACATGTTCGGTTTGATCAAAACATGGAAGGCCCTTTCGGCTCGAGGGATCATGGGTATCAACCGGCGTAATGCCGATTATGTACTCAAGTACAACAAGCGCAGCCTGTACCCGGTCGTGGATGACAAAATCCTGACGAAGCAGCGAGCAATCGAGGCAGGCATCCATGTGCCGGATTTATACGGGATCATCTCGACAGAGCACGACATCGGGAAGATCGATACGATTATTGAGAACCATCAGGATTTCGTCGTTAAACCCGCACAGGGGGCTGGTGGCGACGGCATTCTGGTCATTGCCGACCGCTTTGAGGGGCGATTGAAAACAGTCTCCGGCAAGATGGTTAGCCGTTCGGACATGGAATATCACATCTCCAGCATCCTCTCGGGTCTCTATTCACTCGGTGGCCATAGAGATCGAGTACTCATCGAGTACCGGGTCATCCCTGATGAGCTGTTTCGCAATATCAGCTATGAAGGTGTTCCGGACATTCGAATTATCGTCTTGATGGGCTACCCCGTAATGGCCATGTTACGCCTGCCTACACGCCAGTCCGGCGGCAAGGCCAACCTGCACCAGGGTGCCATTGGTGTCGGAGTGGACCTGGCAACCGGACTTACGCTGCGTGGCACCTGGCTTAACGCCAAGATCGAAAAGCACCCGGATACCGCCCATCCTGTAGACGGCGTACAGTTGCCGGACTGGGACGGCTTCATGCGCCTGGCGGCTTCCTGTTATGAATTATCCGGGCTGGGTTACATTGGTGTTGACATGGTGCTCGACAAAGATAAAGGACCTCTGATTCTTGAACTCAATGCACGGCCTGGCCTGAATATTCAGATTGCCAATGACAGCGGACTTACCTTGCGAGCTCAGGCAGTAGAGGCTCGTCTCGCCGAAATGCAGGCCCAGGGTATCGTTGAAACAGCGGAAGAGCGTGTAGCCTTTTCTCAACGGTTATTCGGGCACGTCTCCTCATCTACCGTAACGCGCTGAACACATGCTCACCTGCACACTTTATCCGCTTGACTACCAAGCAGATCCCGGTGATTTCTTCGAGCGCATCCGTAATGCGGAGGGTGCTATTCTGCTGGACTCTGGCAGACCAACGGCCACACGTGGACGATATGACCTGCTTAGTGCCTGGCCGCTGGAGCAGCTCACCCCTTTAGCGGAGGAATCAGGGCATTCGTTTTTCGCTCGGCTTCGCCACGCACTCGGCAGGCTCGGAGCGGCGCAGCTTCCCACCGAAGTAGATCTGCCCTTTGCAGGTGGCGTGATGGGCTATCTGAGCTATGATTTTGGTCGCCAGCTGGAGCGTCTACCAGCTCAGGCCCAGGATGATCTGAGGTTGCCTGAGGCCAGACTGGGTCTGTATGGCTGGGCATTGATTAGCGATCATGAAAGACAGACCAGCCAGCTAGTATTTCATCCGATACTGAATGCCGCTGAACGCTCGCGCCTGATCGATCTCTTCACGAGTCCGGTTACTCCAAGCCAGGATCAAATTTTTTGCCTGAAAACCCCATTCCAGGCGAATCTGACTAAAGAGCGCTATCGCGAACAAATCGAGCGAACCCAGGCGTATATAAACGCCGGGGACTGTTATCAGATCAACTTCACACAGCGCTTTCAGGCGCCCTGCTCTGGATCGGACTGGCAAGCCTACCGCACCTTGCGAGCCGCCTGCCCTACGCCTTTTTCCGGTTATATGCCCATCCAGGGCGGTGCCATCCTCAGCCACTCACCTGAACGCTTCATTCAGGTGCATGACGGTCGGGTGGAAACACGCCCCATCAAAGGGACGCGACCACGCAGCCTGGACCCCGTACGAGACGCCGCCCTGGCAGATGAATTGCTGGCCAGTCCAAAAGATCGTGCCGAAAATGTAATGATCGTTGATCTTTTGCGTAATGACCTGGGACGCAGCTGCCGAATAGGCTCGGTCAAAGTCCCTGAGCTGTTTACATTGGAGAGCTATCCAAACGTGCATCACTTGGTGAGCAGTGTGACGGGTGAGCTTGCATCCGGTTGCGATGTATTCGATCTGCTGGCCGGAAGCTTTCCAGGCGGCTCAATCACCGGAGCCCCCAAGATTCGGGCAATGGAAATCATCGATGAGCTGGAGCCGACTCGCCGCTCCATCTACTGTGGCTCCCTGCTCTATATCGACGTGCGGGGCGAGATGGACAGCTCCATCGCTATTCGCAGTGTATTGATCAAGGACGGGATGGCCAGCTGCTGGGGCGGCGGTGCAATCGTCAGGGACTCAGAATGGCAAGACGAGTATGAGGAATCCATTGCCAAGGTACGAGTGTTATTGAATACCCTTGAGATGCATAGCCTGACGGATGCCGCTACGTCGTGCAGCCCAGACGGGGCTTTGTTACCATGCTCGTCTTGACTTATTAGCGTTGGAGCCTTGCCATGTCACTTGATCTGGACCGCATCAATGCCGAATTCGCCAATCAGCCTGAGCAGCTTGTTGCCTGGGCATTGGGTCTTGGCAAGCCGGCTATCTGCACGACCAATTTTCGTCCGTTTGAAGCGGTCATTCTTCACATGGTAACGCGCGTAAAGCCCGACATCCCTGTGGTATGGATGGACAATGGCTATAATACCGAGGCGACTTATCGCTTCGCCGATGAGGTCGCCCGCGCACTTAATCTCAACTTGATCACTTATCTACCCAAGCGCTCGCGGGCCCATCGCGAAGCTATTGAAGGTCCTGTGCCTGGATTAGACGATCCACGCCATGAGGCCTTTACCGAAGAAGTCAAACTTGAGCCGTTTACCCGCGCACTGCGGGAAATGGCACCCAGCGTATGGTTTACCGCATTGCGCGCAAGCGATACTGCAGTACGTGCCCAAATGCAGCCGGTCAGCATCAACCAGGATGGCCTGATCAAGGTTGCCCCCCTGCTGAACTGGACCTCTAAAGACCTGTATCAATATCTGGTGGAGCACAATCTGCCAAACAACTTCGATTACTTCGACCCCACCAAGGGCGAAGAAAACCGTGAGTGCGGCTTGCATATCCAGCACTGATAAAGCAAAAAGCCACTCATCAAGAGTGGCTTTTTTATGCAGCCTGCCGCTCAGGAAGATGGGGCAGTCTTGAGCGCAAGGCGCCGCTCCAGCTGGTTATACACGACCCATGTCATCAAAAGACCTATGCAAAGTACTCCTGCCAGGAAGTACAAACCGGACGATAATGTCCCGGTATAGGTTTTAAGTGCGCCAATACCAAACGGTCCGATATAACCTCCCAGGTTCCCCACCGAATTGATCAGCGCAATGGCAGCGGCGGCACTGGCACCCGAGAAAAAGCGGCCTGGTAGCGCCCAGAAGATTGCAGTGCAGGAAAACAGGCTGAAGGCCGCCAGACACAAAGCCCCCAATTGCAGTGCTGGTGCACTTAGGTAAGCACTGAAGAAGAAGCCTATGGCACCTAGCGCATACAGGACCGCCAGATGACCATAACGATCATTCAGGCGATCTGAACTGCGAGGAATAACCAAAAGACCAATAATGCCAAAGAGATAAGGAACGGACGAGACAAAGCCGGTCATGATGTCACTTCCGCCAAACTGATGAATCAGCGTCGGCAGCCACAAGCCCAGGCCGTAAATACTCAAGGTCACCGGCAGATAGAAGAGTGCCAGTAGCAGGACGCGCTTGTCCTTGAGTGCATGCAGTGGATTGCCATGACGTGTCTGGCCATATTCCTGCAAATCCTTTTCAAGTTCGTTTGCCAACCAGCGTTTCTCATCAGCCGATAGCCATTTCACCTTTGCCGGACCATCTGGCAGAAAACGCAAGGTTGGCCATGCGAGCAATACTGCAGGCGTACCGATAAGAATGAACAGCCACTGCCAGCCATGCAGACCCATTATGCCTTCCATGCCTAGCAAGGCGCCCGAGAGCGGACCAGTCACCATCATGGCAATGGGTTGCGACAGGATGAAAAATCCTAGGATCTTGCCGCGGTGACGTATGGGATACCACTGCGTGATGTAGTACAGCACCCCAGGAAAGAATCCCGCCTCCGCAATACCAAGTAGAAACCGCATTACATAGAAGCTGGTTGGCCCCTGGATGAAGGCCATGCCAATCGTAATAGCACCCCAGGTAATGAGGATCCGTGCAAACCAGCGGCGCGCTCCAAAGCGAGTCAGGAACAGATTGCTTGGCACTTCGAACAGGAAATATCCGATAAAGAACAGTCCTGCCCCCATCCCATAAGCCGCATCGCTGATGCCGATATCTGCCCCCATATGCAACTTGGCAAACCCGACAGCGGAACGGTCCACGTAGGCTACAAGGTACAGCAGGATAAGGAAGGGAATAAGTTTGAGTGTGATGAGGCGGATCAGCCGCATTTCTGGGCTCATAGCCAAGTCTCCGATTGTTTTTGTTATGTACGGCTTGAGCATAGCAGCCGCACTGGTGATATGGACTATAAAGTAATACTTTTTACTCAACAACACTTCACATGAAAGCTTATTAAGTCTAAATTCGGATCAATACTTCCGTTTAGTATGACAAATAAGAGTTAACAACATGTCTGAGAAAAAAACCCAGTTGCGCTCGGCCCAGTGGTTTGGCAATGCCGACAAGAACGGCTTCATGTATCGCAGCTGGATGAAGAACCAGGGCATCCCGGACCACGAGTTCCAGGGCAAACCCATC
>NZ_DEYV01000018.1:0-3777 GCF_002364655.1 Pseudomonas sp. UBA3149 | reverse complement strand
GTCATGTCTGCCTCCGCTTGCCACAACGGCATTAGGCTAACAAACGCGACTTTTCAGACAAACCCTAAGATACGGTAAAGGCCAAGGCGTAAGGACTTCACGCAATCACCGCCTTTTGTGCACACTACGAAATTAGATGTACACACCGTTAGGCGCAGGCCAAATAACCACTGGTTTTTCAAACCAGATGTCAGTTTATTGCGTGTCGTCTCAGTTAACCTGTGCGATTGATACTCCAGAATTAGTCTGGCACGTTCATAGTAAAGGGCGTTGACTTTTGATAGTAACGTTACAGCACGATAGATGAGCTCATTAGCTATCCAATCCAGCTGGATAGCATTATCCGCCGTTTTGGTCATTACGCTGTTCAGGTAATAAAATTGCTCTCCGTCTTCGATACGGCTATGGGCCGAACCTGTCTTCAACGCACCTACCTCAGCATCACGCATACCAGTAAAAGCTAGGATTAGAGTATATGTGTGTCGTTTCAGGTCTCTAAAGTAACTATAAAGCGTTTCTTTTAGTTGCTTTACCAAGTCATGCTCGGCTGAAGAAATAATGTGCTTAAGCGTCTTACAATTTCCCTTGATAATTGCGTGATGCGTCTGACGAAAAGCTTTCGAAAAGTCCTCAAACCGGTTTTCTGCATTTTCTAAATAGGCATCACAGGATTTGGATGTTAGGTTCGATTGAGTCTGCAAAATTGAGAGCAATCCATACCTATCCAAGAATCGTGTGAGTGCTGTGGTGACAACCTGAAAGCAGGGCAAACGGGCGAGTGCGACTTTTGCCGTGATGAGGGGCTTTTGATCGATCTGTGCGGTGGCCTTGATACCCAGGCTTACCAGCTGATCGAGGAGAAACGACGCACTGGAGATGATGCCTGCTTTAATCCAGTAACGACCGCCAAGCAGGTGCGGTTTGATATCAGCAAGGCGACTCCCAAGCTGCTTGAGAGGTCTGCTGCCATGTCCGATATGGACGAAGCATTGATCGCCATCCAGTCGGCATGTGGGATAGAAACCGGCGATCTGGCAGGCCTGTTTTTCAGTGGAGAGCAGTGGTCCGAAACCACGGGTACTGACTGGGTGGATCGAGGTGAGGCTGAACGGTTACAGTTACTGCACGACTACCTTGCGTTTGAGCAGAAGTTTCGCGCGGCCTTCTCAGCTACGTCGGAGTAGAACCATGCAAACGCTTAAGACAGTCAATCAGGAAACTACTTGGCTACATTTTTCTGGCGTCAGTACTACCTACCATTTGGATTGGCATCGCAACGGCTTGCGAGTAGTTGTTCTGGAGCTGGAAGGTCTGCCAACAGTGGCTCAATTAATTGAGGGAGAAAGTCTTGCCCAAAACTTCACTGTACTGTGTACGCTCAAGGAATACTCTAGCTCAGGTAGTGGGTGCGCTTTTAACCAGCAAGATCACAAAGGTGAACCCAATGGATAGCTCATGGGTTCAACGGTGCCTTTGAGGCAGCAGCAGAGCACTACTGCATGGTGTACAACCTGAACGACCGGGAGCAAGAAATCGTTCTTGCAAAAAAGCCCAGTCGGGACCTGTTTGTACATACGCTACGGCTGGGACTACTCAAGCGCGGCCATATCATCACTGCTGCCGAGGTTGCTAGAAAGCTGGAGTGTTCATCCTGATGGGGCATATCTGCGGAAAGCTCGGCCCACATTGCGCTGAATGCGGAGATGTCGGGACAAACCTGTGCGATTACGTGGTTGGCGCGCGTAGCAAGACCTGTGATCGGCCACTATGCGACTATTGTGCTCAAGAAGTCGGCGATAACCTCCACTACTGCGCTGAGCATCATGCGCTGGTGACCATGAATGACTTGCCTGCGCGCATTCAGTTACGTCGCATCAAGGGCTGGCGCTTGCCAGAAGGCGCTGTACGTGTTGCCAGACCGGGCAAGTGGGGAAACCCCTTTAGTGTTGCCGAGCATGGTCGTGAGCAGGCCATAGCGCTGTTTTCAGCGTATCTGGATCAGCAGCTGGCGGCGGGTGCCCTTGATATAACGGAGCTGCGTGGCAAGGCTCTGGCCTGTTGGTGTCGCCTGGACGAACCCTGCCATGCAGATGTTCTGATCAAACGCGCCAATATCTGACACTCAAGCCCTTGCATCCCGCAATTCCCATGAGAGAGTGAAAGTGTCTTCCACTTTCAGGACTTTCCCATGAATACGAAGCAGCTCGTGATTATCTACATCGCGTCCCTAAGCGTGACCTGGTGCCTGGGCCACATGCTGGGTATCTACGCCTCCATCAATCCGATGATTGTTCTTCTGATGGTAAGCCTGTTGCTGGCGCTGGGTTGGCTCGTCACGCAGCTGATCAGCGAAAAGGAGGAGCCAATAACGCAAAGGGCTCCAGCTCAGCCCGCAACGAGTCAGCGCAAGAACACTTTCCGCGCCAGTAGCTATACCTCTCGCAATTACGCATCTCAATCAGGTAGCTCCTCAAACAGCAGCGGAGCCGATCTCACGACCCTCGCTACGCTGGCGATACTGAGCAATACCGACACGGGGCCTACCTGTACCGGGGGCGTCAGTGATTCAGGTAGTTCCTGTGGTGACAGTGGCAGTGGTGGCGACTGATCAGAGCGAGTCCTGCCAATCCTTCCATATGCCACGAGGACATAAAAGTGAGTGAATATTTTGAATGGGAAGAAGCTGTCGTTGAGCAGGTCGCAACTGCACTGGATGTAGGCCATTCGAATGCTTCGGCCATCGTAGAGGCTCAGCTGTTCAGGTTGCAGCAGGCATGGAGCATGGGCATGGATGCAGAGCAGGCGGCGAGAATCGTCGTGGAGTCTAGCGCTGCGTAGGGATTAAGGAATCGAGCTGGACTCGTGTAGGCCCGCTCGATCACAGCTATGTGATTTGACGGTGCACCTTGGTGCACCTAAGATCCATTTCGAAGATCTGCATAACCTGTACTGCCCTGAAGAAGCCGGCATCCCATGCACGGCATGCACAGAGGACAAAACAATGAAAGCAGCAACTGTTCGTCTTAATGTTCTATCTGATTCTATCGGCTCTGAGTGGAGTGATATCGATGCCGCAGGCGAGGCCTATGCTTCCCTCCTCGAATCCAGATTGCAGCAGTCGGCAGGCGAGGCGGGATTCGCTACCGACGACATCTCTGTAACCTACCATCACAGCCTGGCTGGCTATTCCAGTGATTCTGTATGGGCTGATCAGCTTGAAGCTGAAGAGCAGCTCCGGGAAATCGTGCGCAATACCCGAGAATCTGCCTGGATAGAGTTCTGCGAATCCAACAGCACATTGTAATCACCTTCATGTAATCACCTTCACCGGCCACAGTGCCGAGAATTCTTTCGTAAGAAGGCAGCACCATGTCCAAGAAAGCTGGAATTCACATAGGTCCCCAGCTGGACGCCGTTATTGGCGTTACAGGCGACAAGGCGGGCATCACGACGAGCAGGCGCGTCAACGTGATTGGCGACCGCTATGCAGAAATCCTGCGCCGTGAACGCATTGAAAAGCTGTTTAGCGATGCTGAGTGGAATGCTCTAGGGGATTTGCTTGGGGGTGTTTGCAGCGAACCGGCTGCGCTGATCCGTGGCAGCCTGTCCATGGGGTGGGAAGACGCGATTGAGGATGGCCTGGCGGATAAATGGGACGTTGATCCTGTAGGGATGAGTCGCAAGCTTGCCGAGCTTAACTATCTGCAGGAAGTGTGTGTAATCGAAGCGGTTGAGCGCTGGTGGCGGAATCAGGACAATGCCGGCACCGCTTGATCT